>NZ_JAKRMZ010000008.1:0-89189 GCF_022345915.1 Corynebacterium sp. ACRQP
GATGGCGGCGGGGAAACGCCCGGTCCCATTCCGAACCCGGAAGCTAAGCCCGCCCGCGCCGATGGTACTGCCCCCGGGAGGGAGTGGGAGAGTAGGTTACCGCCGACCCAACAACTTCACATAAACTGCACCCGCCACACAACCGTTTGTGCGGCGGGTGCCTTTTCGCATACCCACGACTTGGCCGGCGTACCCGCCCGCGTGTGTGCTTCCACGCTGCGGACAACAACACCCACACCAACAATGGGTGCACACCCACCAGTTCCGTCACCGGGCGTGACCCCACATTGCGGGCAACCGGGCGTAGCCACCGGCGGGGCGTGACTCATTCACTGGGGGCCGAATAGGTCGCGGGGGCAGCACGCGCTGCCACGTTGACGCCTACTGCGGGGCGAATAGGTCGCGGGGGCAGCACGCGCTGCCACGTTGACGCCTACTGCGGGGCGAAAGTCGAGTAGCGGACGTCGAGTACGCCCGTGTACACCGATGAACTCGACCTCCACTACTCGACCAACAACGCACCCACACAAAAACCCTGGGCCCGGCCCGACTCCGCATTGCCGACAATGACACCTGCAGCCATCATTAGCCCACACCCACCGAAGTAACATCCTCCCCAATCGGGAATTCACCAGGGCAGACCGCAGGTAGGTTCTGGTTTCGTGGGCAGCGAGGGTGGGAGCGCGCGGCGGAAGGCGCAGGTGGCTGGAGCCAGATGTGCCCGAGTGTTTGGCTTTCCTATAATGGTCGAGATTAGAAACGGAGGTCCCCAATGGCAGATGTGGACGAAGGAAGAGGGCAGGAGCGCTCTTCCGACGATAACGGTCGCAAGGATAGGCCGCGCGGGGAGCGCGGTGGCCGTGATGCCCGCAACCGTGATGGTCAGGGCGGGTCTCGCAGAGATGGCGGCGGTCGTGGTGAAGGCCGCGGACGCGACGGGGACCGTCGCCGGGGTCGCGGTGGTGTGCGCCACGACCGTTCCAACCCGCGCCGCGAGGGCTTCCGCGAGGACCGCATGGTGCAGAAGGAGCTGGAGCCTGATCTGCCGCAGGGCCTGGAAATCTCCGACTTGGACCCGTCGGTGCTGCAGGATTTGAAGGTGCTGTCGAAGGATAATGCGGAGCGCGTCGCAAAGCATATGCTCATGGCGACCGACCTGCTGTACGACGACCCACAGCTTGCGCTGCAGCACGCCCGCGCCGCGAAGAACCGCGCGGGACGCGTGGGCGTGGTGCGCGAAACCAACGGTGTGGTGGCGTACCACGCCGGCGAGTGGAAGGAAGCACTGTCTGAGCTTCGTGCCGCGCGCCGAATTTCCGGCGGTCCCGGTTTGCTTGCCGTGATGGCGGACGCGGAACGCGGTCTTGGGAGGCCGGAAAAGGCACTGGAGCTCGGTCGCAGCCCCGAGGCACGCGAGTTGGACGAGGAGGGCCAGATTGAGCTGGCCATCGTTCTGGCTGGTGCGCGCCACGACCTTGGGCAGCACGACTCGGCGGTGGCGCAGTTGCAGCGACTGAACCCGTCGCTGGATTCCCAGGGTTTTGAACAGGCGCGGCTGAGCTACGCCTACGCAGATGCGCTCTTGGCCACCGGCGAGAAGGCGGAGGCGAAGCGGTGGTTTGAGCACGTCGCCAAGATTGACGTGGACGGCATGACCGACGCGTCCGAGCGTGTGGCGGAGCTGGGCTAGAGCGATGACGCTTGCGTCGAACCATGACGGCCTGCTGCTGGACCTCGACGGCACTGTCTGGTCTGGCGGTGTGGCGATTGAGCACGCGGTTGAGGCGATTAACGCCTCCGGGCTGCCGGCGATGTACGTGACCAACAACGCTTCGCGCAGTGCCAAGGATGTCGCGGAGATGCTCCGTGCCATTGACTTGCATGTGGGTGAGGAGGACGTGCTCACGTCCGCGATGGCGGCGGTGAACATGGCGGAGCGCTACCTCGAGAAGGGGGACGCAGTCTACGTCGTGGGTGCGCCGTCGCTGCGACAGCTGGTCCAGGACTCCGGCTACCGGGTCGTGGACAGCGCCGATGATGCGCCCAAGGTGGTGCTGCACGGCCACAACCCGGACACGGGGTGGCGCGAGCTGTCGGAGGCGGCGCTGAGCCTGCAGCGCGGGGCGAAGTACCTGGCCACGAACCTGGATACGTCGCTGCCGATGGAGCGCGGCTTGATGGTTGGCAACGGGTCCATGGTCGCGGCGGTGACCTCGGCGACCGGCGTCGTGTCTGAGGCTGCGGGCAAGCCGGAGCCGGCGATGTTCACCCAGGCGGCGAAGTCGCGGGGCATGCAGACACCGCTCGCTGTGGGCGACAGGCTGGACACCGATATTGCAGGTGGCGTCGCCGCTGGCATGCCCGCGCTGCATGTGCTGACCGGGGTTTCTGGCCCGTACGCGCTGCTGCAGGCGCCGCCCGAACACCGGCCGACGTACATCGCCGCGGACATGCGCGGACTGAGCGAGCCGACGGAGGCACTCGCCCCGGGCGCGCAGGAGGGCTTCGAGGCGCGTATCGACGGCTCCGCCATCGTCCTTTCCGGCGGCAACCCCGGCGCCTCCAGCTTGGCTGCGCTTCGGACTGCCCTCGACGTGGCGTGGCGGCAGCCCGAGCCGCCGGCCGATGTGCGCGAAGAGTCCGACGCCGCTGACGCGGCACTCGCCGAGTGGTGGTGACCAAGATGAGCCCCGCTCCGATTCCCCGCGACCCGCGGGCACCGAAGGTCAGCGCCGACGAGGTCACCGAGCGCGTCGAGTCGATTCTGGCGGAGCCGACGGACGGCCTCGCGGAAGAGGTGGACGCGCTGACTCGGGCGCACGCGGTGCTGCACGAGGCGCTGTCCGATAGCTAGTTAAGAAAGGGGGCCGCTACCGTGGCACCGAAACGCACCCGGCTCGACGCGGAGCTGGTCCGCCGCAAGATTGCGCGCTCGCGCGAGCAGGCGCAGTCGTGGATCAAGGAAGGCCGCGTCCAGGTGGGTGGCTTCACGGCAACGAAGCCGGCGACGGTGGTGGAGCCGGAAGCGTCGATCAAGGTCAACACCGACGACGTGGACGATTGGGCGTCGCGTGGTGCGCACAAGCTGCTTGGCGCGCTTGAGGTGTTTGGCGGGGGCGGGCTGGTCGTCGAGAAGCGAAAGGCGTTGGACGCTGGTGCCTCGACCGGCGGGTTTACTGATGTGCTGCTGTCGCGCGGCGCGAGCGAGGTCGTCGCGGTGGACGTGGGTTACGGCCAGCTGGTGTGGCGGCTGCAGAACGACGAGCGTGTGCGCGTGCTGGACCGCACGAACATCCGCAACCTCACTCCGGAGATGATGGGCGGGCCGGCGGATCTTATGGTGGGCGACCTGTCGTTTATCTCGCTGAAACTAGTGCTGCCGGCGCTTGCGGAGTGCATGGTCGACGGCGCGGACATGCTGCCCATGGTCAAGCCACAATTCGAGGTAGGTAAGGACCGCCTCGGCAGCGGCGGCGTGGTGCGCTCGCCGGAGCTGCGCGCGGAGGTCACGCTGGACGTCGCGCGTTTTGCGCAGGCGCTGGGATTGTCCGTGCGCGGGGCGACGGCGTCCCCGCTGCCGGGTCCGAGCGGCAACGTGGAATACTTTCTGTGGCTGGTCAAAGACGGGGGTAAGCACAAGCTTGACGACGACGCACTGGCCGCGCTGGTCAACCGCGCGATCGAGGAAGGACCGAAGTAGATGGGTGAGACGACACGCCGCGAGATCCTGCTGGTGCCGCACCTGTTCAGGGCCTCCAACATTGATTCGGCGGCGCGGGCGGCGCAGCTTTTGCAGCAGGCGGGCATTGAGGTCCGTCTGCTCGAGCAGGAGCAGATGGACGTCATCGAGACCAACCCTGTGCTGTGTGGGCTGACGCGCGCGAAGGCGGACGATTCCGCTGCCGCGGGCTGCGAGTTGGTGCTTGTGCTCGGCGGCGACGGGACGTTCCTACGTGCGGCGAGCTACGCGCGGGCGCAGGACATCCCGGTCCTTGGCATCAACCTGGGTCACGTGGGCTTCCTCGCGGAAGGGGAAGCATCGAGCCTGGAAAAAGTCATCGGCCAGGTGATTGACCGTTCCTACCGCGTGGTTGAGCGCATGACGCTGGATGTGTCGGTGATCGGCGAGGGCGGGGAGGTGCTCGGCCGCAGCTGGGCGCTCAACGAGTGCAGCATTGAAAACTCCGACCGCACCCGCGTGTTGGACGCGACGCTGGAGGTGGATTTCCGGCCGGTGTCCTCCTTCGGCTGCGACGGTGTGCTTATCTCCACGCCGACAGGCTCGACAGCGTACGCGTTTTCCGCGGGCGGGCCCGTGATGTGGCCGCAGCTCGACGCGATCCTGGTGGTGCCGAATAACGCGCACGCGCTGTTTGCCAAGCCGCTGGTGGTGGCGCCGACGTCGACTGTGGCGGTGGAGTCGGAGCAGCAGACCACGCAGGCCGTGGCGGTGATGGACGGGCAGCGCCGCCTGACGGTGCCCGCCGGTTCCCGCGTGGAAGTGGCGCGGGGCGAGCGCGGGGTGCGCTGGGTACGCTTGGACGACAGGCCGTTCACGGACAGGCTCGTGGACAAATTCCAGCTCCCGGTTTCCGGGTGGCGCGGCCCGCGCGGGGCTTGAATCTGACAGGGAGGCACGTTTT
Source organism: Corynebacterium sp. ACRQP (assembly GCF_022345915.1). NCBI lineage: Bacteria > Bacillati > Actinomycetota > Actinomycetes > Mycobacteriales > Corynebacteriaceae > Corynebacterium > Corynebacterium sp. ACRQP. The sequence goes on from NZ_JAKRMZ010000008.1 coordinate 4,644, forward strand.
TGCTCGCTGAGATTGCTATCTCCAACCTTGGTGTGATCCGCCATGCCTCGGCTGAGCTTTCGCCGGGGCTGACCGTGCTCACTGGCGAGACGGGCGCTGGTAAGACGATGGTGGTCACGGGCCTGCGCCTGCTCACCGGTGGCCGGGCGGATGCCTCACGCGTGCGCACCGGCGCGGACGGCGCGGTGGTGGAAGGCGCGTTCGGCACCGAAGAGCTGCCGGAGGAGATGCGCGAAGCCGTCGGCGCGATAGCCGCGGGCGCTGGCGCAGAAGCTGACGAAAACGGCGAGTATTTGGTCTCGCGCTCGGTGAAGGCCTCGGGGCGCTCCAGCGCGCACCTGGGCGGGCGCAAGGTGCCGGCGGCGACGCTGAGCGAGCTGGCGGGCCACCTGCTGACCATCCACGGCCAGAACGACCAGTTGCGGCTGATGGCGCCGGAACAGCAGTTGGCCGCACTTGACCGTTTCGACCCGGCTATTCAGGCCAAACTGGACGCGTACCGCGAGGCGTACACCGCGTGGCGAGCGGCGGCGAAGGATTTGAAGGAGCGCACGGAAAAGCGCCTGGAGCTGGCGCAGGAGGTAGACCGCCTCCAGTTCGCCATCGACGAGATCGATGCGGTGGCCCCGCAGGCTGGCGAGGACGAGGAGCTGGTTGCCACCATCAACCGTCTCCAGGATGTGGACGCCTTGCGCGAGGCCGCCGAGACCGCGCTTATGGCTATCGACGGCGCGGACGCCGTCGGCGGTGTCGGCGGGGAAGAGGAACCCGCCTCCGACCTGATCGGCCGCGCGCAGGCGGCGCTAGAGGGAGCCAGCGACCAGGACCTGCGTGATCTGGGGGCCAGGCTGGGCGAGGTCGCCGGCGTGCTCTCGGACGTTTCCGCGGAGCTGGGCAGCTACACCGGCAGCCTGCCGTCCGACCCGGAGGAGTTGGAGCGGCTCCTGCAGCGACAGCAGGAGATCAAAGGTCTGACCCGCAAGTACGCCCCGGATGCGGCAGGGGTGGTGGCGTGGCGCGACAAAGCTGGGGCACGGTTGGCGAAGATCGATACGTCGGAGGGTGCCGTCGAAAAGCTGAAGGCGAAGGTTGCCGAGCTGGAGCAGGCGATGACAAAGCACGCCGCCGCGTTGACGAAGGCGCGCACGAAGGCCGCGGGCAAGTTGGGCGAGGCGGTGACCGAGGAGCTGCACGGGCTGGCGATGCCGAAGGCGCAACTCACGGTCAACGTCGCGAAGGCGCAGTACGGCCGCGACGGGGCCGACACGGTGGAGATCCTGCTCGCGCCGAATAGCGCGCTTGAGCCGAAGCCGCTGGCCACGAGCGCGTCCGGCGGCGAGCTGTCGCGCGTGATGCTCGCGCTCGAAGTGATCCTGTCCGAATCCTCCAGCGGCGCGACGCTGGTGTTCGACGAAGTGGACGCAGGCGTGGGCGGGCGCGCGGCGGTGGAGATCGGACGGCGTCTCGCGCGGTTGGCGCGCGGCAACCAGGTCATTGTGGTCACGCACCTGCCGCAGGTCGCGGCGTATGCCGACACGCACCTGCACGTGTCCAAGGACATCGGCGACGTGGCTGTGACCTCCGGTGTTGCGGCGCTGCAACCGGAGGAGCGCATCGAGGAGCTGGCCCGAATGATGGCGGGCATGGACGATTCGGACACCGGCCGCGCCCACGCCGCGGAACTCTTCGAGCGCGCGCAGGGTGAGGTGGAGCAGTTGCGCGGATAACTCCCCGCGCGCCTCCCCGGTTCAGGCAGGTCACCGTTGCACAATGGTGCGCATGACTGCTGCACCCTCCACCCAAGACCCCACGAAGGAACCGCCCGCGGCCGAGCTGCGCGGCACCTTGCGCGACTGCACCCCGCAGGGCAAGGGCCTTGGCAGGCTCAGCGAGGGCGACATCGTGTTCGTGGACGCCCCCGACATGCAGCGCCGTTTGGCGGAGCAAATCATTGCGCGGCGCCCGGCCGCGGTGGTCAACCTCGCGCCGTACTCCACCGGCACGCTTCCCACGTTCGGGCCGCATTTGCTTCTCGACGCAGGCGTTCCGCTGTTCGAGGCGGCAGGCACAGACATGCGCGGAAAGATCCGCGACGGCAAGAAGGCCGTGGTCTCACCGACCGGCCAAATCACCGTGGGACGCAAAGTTGCCGGCCAGGCACAGCCGGTGACCCGCACCGAAGTGGACGCCACGTTCGCCCAGGCCCAACGCGGTTTGGTGGAAAACATGGAGGCCTACTTCGGCAACACCATCGAGTTCATCCACTCGGAGGCGGCACTGCTCATCGACGGCGTGGGCGCCCCGGAACTCGGCGACATCATGGCCGAGCGCAAGGTACTGGTGGTCTCGCCTGCTGCCGACACGCGTCAGCGTCTGGAGGAGCTGAAGAACTTCATGCAGGAGTACACGCCGGTGGTCATCGGTGTCGGCTCCGCGGCGGACACGCTGGCGTCTATGGGGTATGCGCCGGACGTCATCGTGGGGGACCCGAAGGACGTGGCCTCGGAGAACCTGCGCTCCGACGCGAAGGTGATCCTGCCGGCGGAGCCGGACGGCTACGCGCCCGGGTTGGAGCGCATTCAGGATCTCGGAGTGGGCGCGATGACCTTCCCGGCGGCGACGGATTCGCCGACGGACCTGGCCATCTTGCTGGCCACATTTCATGACGCCGAGATGATTGTCACCGTCGGCCAGCCGGTGGAGCTGGACCGCATCTTCGCGGATTCGGCTACCACCGCGGGCACCCCGGCAACGGAACCGGCGGCGCTGCTCGCGCGCCTGAAGGCGGGGCGCAAGATCGTGGATTCCACCGTAATCACCAACCTCTACGCCGTCGAGTCCGGTGCGGGTGTGGCGTGGGCGTGGGCGATCCTCGGCGTGCTCGTTGCCGCCGCGGTGGTGATCCTGATCGCCGGCCTCGGCGGTGACGGCAACTTCGCCGACAACCTCGTAGACACCTGGAACACCATCGCGCTGACGGTGCGCGGCTGGTTCGACGGCTGGACCAGCTAGGAGGGCAGTGGCAGATGGCGAAGACTAAAGGCAGGGCCGGGCTGATTGCGGCCGGTTTGGGTTGGGGCGCAGCGCTGGGTATTGCGCTGGGCGCTCTCGTGCTGGTTCCGGCGATGCCGGGCGAGGTTGACCTCGGCTTTTCCGAATTCAAGGCCGACGCTCCGGCCAAGCCGGACGCGGACGACTCCGAACTCACTGAGGCGGAGGCACGCGCGGAGGAAGCGAACGACTTGTTGGCCCAGGAGTCCGGCTCCATCGTCTCCGGTGCGCTGAAGGACGTGCCGGTGACCATTGTGCGCACCGCCGCGGCGGACGCTGAGGATGTGGAGTCCGTGCGCTGGTTGCTCAACGCCGCTGGCGCCTCCGACTCCGGCGAGCTGACCTTGACGGAGCGCTTCACCGACCAGGCGGGTGCAGACGAGCTGTCCAGCATTGTCGCCAACACGCTGCCTTCGGGCGCGAAACTGTCGGTGGAGGAACGCTCCCCAGGGCTTCATGCAGGCGAATCTCTCGCGACCGTGCTTTTCGACGATGGCACCAACGGCGAGTCCAAAACCCTGCCGGCGGACCGCACCTTGGTGCTGGACACGCTGCAGCAGGCTGGATTTATCGAGTTCAGCGGTTCTATTGTGCCCGCTGGCGCAGTGGTGATTGTGGACGGGCCGTCGCGAGGCACCGACTTCGGAGCCAAGGTGTTGGGCGATTTTGCCAAGGCACTCGGCGCGGAAGGCAAGACTGCGCTTGCGTCTCAGGGCACTGAGCCGGATGCGATCGACGGGGTGAAGACTGTCGGCGGCGTGGACTACGAGGCAGGTCGCATCAAGTCCGTGCTTGCAGTGTCTAGTGGTGGCGGCGAGGCCTAAGGCTCGTAGGCTGGTTGCCATGAGCCACGAATTCACTGTCACTGGGTCCGAAGTTGTCCTCGACGCGCCGATCATCGCGGTGCGCCGCGACCAGGTGGTCATGCCGGGCGGCAACGAGGCCGCGCGAGAAATTGTGGAGCACTTCGGCGCCGTTGCCGTGGTCGCGCTGGATGAACATGGCCGTGTGGCGCTGGTGGAGCAGTACCGCCACAGCGTCGGCGAGCGTCTGCTGGAGCTTCCCGCCGGTCTGTTGGACATGCACGCCGAAGACGAGCTGGCCTGCGCGAAGCGCGAGCTGCAGGAGGAGGCAGGCCTAGCTGCGGACGAGTGGGGCGTGCTGGTGGATCTGGTCACCTCACCGGGCTTCGCGGAGGAGGCGGTGCGGGTGTTCATCGCCCGCGGCCTGCACGAGGTGGAGCGGCCCGAGCCCGAAAACGAGGAGGCCGACATGAGGTTTTCGTGGGTGGACCTGGAGGATGCCGCGGATATGGCGTTGCGCGGCGAGGTGGTCAACTCCATCGCGGTCTCCGGCATCCTTGCAGCCGCGCGCCTGGTTGCGCGGGGTGATGCGCCCCGGCCTATCGACGAGCCGTTCCGCCTGCGCCCGACTTCCCTGGCCGCACGTCGCGCCAAGCAGGGCGTCGTGCCGGACATGAAGCGGATCTAGCAGGTGGATGCGGAGGCGCTGGCGCAGCGTTGGCTGACCCATCTTGCCGTTGAGAGGGGAGTCTCACCCCACACGTTGAGCAACTACACCCGCGACGTGAACCGCTACACCACGTGGTTGGCGGCTGCGGGCAAGACGGATTTGCGCAAGGTCACCTCCACCGACATCGAGGCCTACGTGGCGGATCTGCGCCGCGGGGTGGACGGGGCGAAGCCTCTGGCCGCGTCATCGGCAGGGCGGGCGCTGACCGTTGCGCGCGGCCTGCACAAGTTCGGGGTGGAAGAGGGCGAGCTGCCGGCGGATGCGGCGGCAGAGGTCTCCCCGCCGCAGACCGGCGAGCGGCTCCCGGACACCTTGAGCATCGAGGAGGTGGCAAAGCTTCTCGACGCCTGCCCGACCGAGACCCCCTCCGGCCTGCGCGACAAAGCACTGCTGGAGACGCTCTACGCAACCGGCGCCCGCGTCTCCGAGGTGCTGGGTTTAAGCGTCGACGATGCAAATGCTGCTTTAGACGGCGAGTACGGCGGCGTGCTGGCGGTAACCGGTAAGGGCAATAAGCAGCGTCTGGTGCCGCTGGGGTCGAAGGCGCAGGAGGCGCTGGAGGCGTATTTGGTGCGCGGCCGGCCGGCGTTTGCCAACGGGACCTCGCACGCGCTGCTGTTGAACAAGCGAGGCGGGGCGTTGTCCCGCCAAAGCGCGTGGAATGCGATCAAGGCAGCGGCGGCACGGGCGGGCATTGAGAAGGACATCTCGCCGCACACGCTGCGCCACTCCTTTGCCACGCACCTGCTGGAGGGCGGGGCGGACGTGCGCAGCGTTCAGGAACTCCTCGGGCACGCCTCAGTGACCACCACGCAGATTTACACGCACATCACAGCCGATAACCTGCGTGAAGTTTGGCGCAGCACGCACCCGCGTGCGTAGACTCGGCTGCTTGATTGACGTACGCAATTAACGGGAGAACTAACCATGCGACCCGCATCCTCGAAAACGCACAGCACGCGCCGCGCTGCGCTGCTCGCCGTGCCCGCCGCGCTGCTTCTCGCGGCTCCGCTCGCTCCGGTGGCGAATGCGCAGCTTCCGGGCGGCATGAGCCCGGAGGAGATACAGTCCATGATCCCCGGCGAAATCTCCGTGCCAGCCGGTGAAAGCACGACCGTGGACGTGGGCGTTCCAGTGGACGTGAACTATTCCTCGGGCGGGTGGACGGTGACGTCGTCCGGCACGTCCGTGACCGTGAGCGCGCCGAACCAGCCCGGTGCGACCGCCGCCGTGCCGGCAAGCGCTGGCGGCTACTCGGCGACGGTGAACCTGGTCGCCGTCGGCGACGGCTCCGCGGATGTCGGCGGGGACTCTGGCGAGTCCGGTCAGTCTGGTCAAGGTAGTCAGTCCGGCGGCTCCGGCGGGGGAGTAGGCGGTGCCGCTGCCGGCGGCTCGGACACCCCCGAAGGTGAAGGTGCAGCTGGTAGCTCCGGTGGCGGCGCCGGGGAAGGCTCCGGCAACCAGGGTGGCGAGGCTGGCAGCGCCCCGGCAGCGGCGCACCCGTCGCGATCCAAGGCGGAGCCCGCCGACGATGCCGCCGCGACGAAGCTGTACTTCGACGGTGAGATCCAGGACAACAAAATCGTGGTGAAGGTGCCGCTGAGCCGCGTCAAGGACCTGATGAAGTACGCCAGCTACGACACCGAGGGCGCGACCCTGCGCTACTTGGACGTCAACGGACAGGTGATCGAAGGCGTCGAGCGCAAGGTGGACAAAACCAGCCGCACGATCACCCTGACCTACCCGGAAGGCGAAACACCGGACAACCCGTTCATCATGGAAGTCGTGCGCGACGGCAAGGCGGATTTCGTCGCGGTGATCACCTCCACCAACGTGCCGGTCGAAAAAGCCGACGACAGCAACGACGACAACCAGTACGGCAACTACGCGAACCAGGATGGTCAAGGACGAGGCGTTGACGAAGGGTCGTCGATAAGCGATGTAGTGCCCCTCGCAATCGCTGGAGCTGCGTTGCTGGCCGCGATCGCGCTGTTGATTGTGTTCCTTCGCCGGAGGCGCGGGCGGGCGTAATGACAACGTTGTAAGATGACGGAAGTCAAGGGTTTGGACGTGATTGAGGGAAGGACCGGCCATGGCGGACGAGGCGCTGTTTGACGCTGCGGACCAGAAGACGTTTCTGACCGGGCGGCCGTGGCGCGAGTTCGCCAAGCCGAAGGAGCTGGACAAGCACGGTCCCGCAACGGTGATCTCCATGGTCAACCAGAAGGGCGGGGTGGGCAAAACTACCTCCACGATCAACCTCGGCGCGTGCCTGGCCGAGCAGGGCCGCAAGGTCCTGCTGGTGGACCTAGACCCGCAGGGCGCGCTTTCCGCTGGCCTGGGCGTGTCCTACGAGGAGGACCAGGTCACGGTTTACGACCTGCTGTTCGACAACACCGCCAGCATCCACGCCGCGATCAACACGACCAATGTCTCCGGCTTGGACGTGGTCCCCGCAAACATCGACCTGTCGGCGGCGGAGATCCAGCTGGTCAATGAGGTCGGCCGCGAGCACACCCTGGCGCGCGCGCTGCGCCCGGTGCGCAACGAGTACGACTTCATCATCCTCGACTGCGGGCCCTCCCTCGGCCTGCTCACCGTCAACGCGCTGGCGTGCTCGCACGGCGTGATCATCCCGATGGAGTGCGAGTACTTCTCCCTGCGCGGCCTGGCGCTGCTGACGGACACGGTGGAGAAGGTGCGCGACCGCATCAACTTCGACCTGGACATCGTGGGCATCCTGGTGACCATGTTCGACCGCCGCACCACCCACGCCCGCGAAGTGATGGACAGGGTGGTGGAGGTCTTCGGCGAGCGTGTCTTCGACACCGTGATCACCCGCACGGTCCGCTTCCCGGAGACATCTGTGGCCGGTGAGCCAATCATCACTTGGGCGCCGAACTCTCAAGGCGCGGACCAGTACCGCAACCTGGCGCTCGAGGTGCTGGAGCGCACCAGCTAGTGGCAGCGGCCGCGACCGAGCAGTACCCCCAGCCGGAGATCACCGGGTTCACCCTGGCTCTGCAGAACTTCGAGGGGCCGTTCGACCTGCTGCTCACACTGATCCAGTCGAAGAAACTGGACGTGACAGAGGTGGCGCTGGCCGAGGTGACCGACGAGTTCATCGCCTACACCCGTGCGCTCGGTGAGACCGAGGCGCTCGACGAGGTCACCGAGTTCCTCGTGGTGGCGGCGACGCTGCTGGACTTGAAGACTGCGCGACTGTTGCCGGGCAACGACGGCGAAAACATTGAAGATTTGGAGCTGCTGGAAGCGCGCGACCTGCTGTTCGCACGCCTGCTGCAATACCGCGCCTACCAACGTGTGGCCGACCAGTTCGCGGAATGGCAGAAACACGCGCTGCGGCGCTACCCGCGAGCGGTGTCTATGGAACCGCGGTTTGTGGACCTGCTGCCCCCGGTGGACCTGGGGCACACCCCGGCAAGTTTTGCCGAGCTGGCGGCCAGCGTGTTTCGCCCCCGCCCTCCGGAGGAGGTGCGCACCGACCACCTGCACGCGCAGGCGGTGTCCGTGCCGGAGCAGGCCGGCAAGATCTTGGAGACGCTGAAACTCGCCGGCAGCGGCTCGTGGCTCACGTTCGCGGCGCTTACACGGGACTGCACCCGCTCCATGGAGGTGGTGGGCCGCTTCCTGGCGCTGTTGGAGCTGTACAAAGCCAAAGCCGTGGAAGCGGAGCAACCCGAAGCGCTCGGGCGCCTGGACGTGTCCTGGACCGGGCTTGACGTGGACCCGGCCGTGGTCGCGGCCTCGAACTGGACGTAGGCACACAGCGGGGAGACGGCGACCGATACACTGCCGAAGCATGGATAGCTTGCCCATGGTTTCCCAGCTGCGTTCACGCATCGAGTCGGTGCTGCTGGTCATCGACGCACCCGTCGCGGTGGAGGAGCTGGCAAGTGCGCTCGGCGCCACCGACGAAGAGGTGTCCGACCAGTTGCGCGAGTTTGCCCGCGAGCTGGATGAGCGCGGCTCCGGCATCGACCTGCGTGAGACGGCGGAGGGCTGGCGTTTCTACACCCGCACCGACAACGCCGACGCGGTGGAGGCTTTCCTGCTGGACGGCACGCAAAAGAAGTTGTCGCGCGCGGCGATGGAAACCCTTGCGGTGGTGGCCTACCGCCAGCCGGTCACCCGCGCGCAGGTCGCTGGCGTGCGCGGGGTCAACGTGGACGGCGTGATGCGCACGCTCGCGCTTCGCGGTCTCATCGCGGAGGTGGACCCGGGGGAGGCCGGGGAAGAAGTCCCGGATCACGGCGCGCACCGCTACGTCACCACCGAGTTGTTCTTGGAGCTACTCGGCATCGATTCTCTCGAGCGGCTACCGGAGCTTGCGCCGCTGCTTCCGGACATCGATTCCATCGAGGATGCCTGGTAAACTCCCGGGGCATGACACCACCCGCTCGCCGAGATGGCACACCGGAAAAGCGTGGGAAGGACGATACGTTCTACATCTCCTACGCCAAGCCGGCTAAGAAACAGCATGTCCGCCTAGATAAGAGGCGCCAGAACGCCGCGAAGAACCAACCGAACCCTCTGGATGATAACTGGTGGGACGAAGACCCGGCCGCAGCGAAAGCGGCGGCCGAGGGTGTCCGCTTGCAAAAGGTGCTCGCGCAGGCGGGTGTTGCTTCCCGTCGTCACGCGGAGGCGATGATCGAGCAGGGCCGCGTCGAGGTCAACGGTGAGATCGTGACGCGCCAGGGGATGCGAGTGAACCCGAACGTGGACATCATCCGCGTCGACGGCGCACGCATCAACGTCAACGAGGAGCACGAGTACTTCGTCTTCAACAAGCCGCGCGGCGTGCACTCGACCATGAAGGACGAGATGGACCGCGTCTCCGTGGGCTCTTACCTGGCCGAGCGCACCGCGTCTGGCCAGCGCCTGTTCCACGTTGGCCGCCTGGATGCAGACACCGAGGGGCTGCTGCTGCTCACCAACGACGGCGAGATGGCCAACCGCCTGACCCACCCGAAGTACGAGGTGGCCAAGACCTACTTGGCCACGGTGCTCGGCGAGGCGAACAACGCGGTGGTCAAGCAGCTCAAAGAGGGCATCGAGCTTGACGACGGCCCCGCGAAGGTGGATTACGCGCAGGTGGTGGACGTGCATAACGGCCAGTCCATCATCCGCGTGGAGCTGCACGAGGGACGCAAACACATCGTCCGCCGCATGCTGAAGCAGGCCGGATACCCGGTGCAGCGCCTGGTGCGCACGAAGTTCCACACGGTGCAGCTCGGCGACATGAAGCCGGGCTCCATGCGCGCGCTGAATTCCTCTGAGCTGGCATCGCTGTACAAGGCGGTGGGGATGTAAATGGCTGACACACTTTCCAACATGGAAAACGGCGGGCTCATTGCGGCTGTGGACGGGCCTTCGGGCACCGGCAAATCCACCATGTGCCGCGCGCTGGCGAAGCGCCTGGACGCGAAATACGTGGACACCGGCGCGATGTACCGCGTGGCCACCCTGGCTGTGCTGCGCGCGGGCGTGGACCCGGCGGACACGGCGAAGGTGATTGAGGCGACCGCGGACCTGCCGCTGCAGGTCTCCGACGACCCGGATTCCACCGAGGTGCTGTTTGCCGGCGAGGACGTCAAGGGAGAAATCCGCGGCGCCGAGGTGACCAAGCACGTCTCAGCCGTCTCCGCCATCCCCGAGGTGCGCGTGAACCTGGTGGAGCTGCAGCGCAAACTGGCCCGCGAGGCTGGCCGCGCGATCGTGGAAGGCCGCGACATCGGCACGGTCGTGCTGCCGGACGCTCCCGCGAAGGTGTTCATGACCGCGAGCGCCGAGGTGCGCGCGAAGCGCCGTTACGACCAGGACATCGCGGCGGGGCGCGAGGCGGACTATGACGCGGTGCTTGCGGACGTGCAGCGCCGCGACCAGGCTGATTCCTCCCGCGCGACCAGCCCGCTCAAGCCCGCCGATGACGCGGTGCTGGTGGACACCTCCGAGATGACGCCGGACGAGGTTCTGGCGGCACTGACTGAGGTCGTGGAGAGGAGCGCACGATGAGCGAGCGCAACAGCAACTCCAACGGCGAGCACCTCGAGCCGGAAACCCAGTTCATCCAGCCCGGCATCGACCGTTCCGGCTACACGGACATGGATGCGTACGTGGTTGGCGCCGACAGCGCCGAGTACTACGAGAACAAGGACTTCAACGCTGAAGAGGACCTGCAGGGCTTCGAGGACGCCGGCATTGACGAGTCCGAGTTCGGCGAAGCGGACTTTGGCGAGGGTTACGACTCCGACGACGAGCTGACCGAGGATGAGTGGGCAGAGCTCGAGGCCGAGTACGGCATCGCTCAGCCCGACGTGGTCACCGAAGCGCTGCCGACGGTCTCCATCGTTGGCCGCCCGAACGTGGGCAAGTCCTCGCTGGTGAACCGCTTCATCGGCCGCCGCGAGGCTGTGGTGGAGGACCACCCGGGTGTCACACGCGACCGCGTCAGCTACATCACCGACTGGGGCGGGCGCCGCTTCTGGGTGCAGGACACCGGCGGCTGGGACCCGGACGCGAAGGGCATCCACGCCGCGATTGCCCGCCAGGCGGAGGCCGCGATGGCCACCTCCGACGTCATCGTCATGGTGGTGGACTCGAAAACCGCCATCACTGAAACGGACGCGGTGATGGCCCGCAACCTGCAGCGCTCCGAAGTGCCGGTGATCCTGGTGGCAAACAAGTTCGAGTCCGACAGCCAGTGGGGCGACGTGGCCGAGTTTTACTCGCTCGGCTTGGGCGACCCGTGGCCGGTCTCCGCGCTGCACGGCCGCGGCGGCGCAGATGTGCTCGACGAGATCCTGCGCCTGTTCCCGGACGAGCCGCGCGTGAAGGAATCCATTACCGGCGGCCCGCGCCGCGTGGCGCTGGTGGGCCGGCCGAACGTGGGCAAGTCCAGCCTACTGAACAAGCTGACCAGGTCCGACCGCTCCGTGGTAGACAACGTGGCCGGCACCACCGTGGACCCGGTGGACGAGCTCGTGCAGCTGGACGAGGACTTGTGGACCTTCATCGACACCGCCGGCCTGCGCAAGAAGGTGAAAAACGCCCAAGGCCACGAGTACTACGCGTCGCTTCGCACCCGCGGCACCATCGAGGCCGCCGAGGTGTGCGTCGTGCTCATCGACGCCTCGGAGGAAATCTCCGAGCAGGACCAGCGCGTGATCTCCATGGTGCTGGAGGCCGGCAAGGCCATGGTCATCTGCTTTAACAAGTGGGACCTCATGGACGAGGACCGCCGCTACGACTTCGACCGCGAGTTCGACGAGACGATGGGCCAGCTCAAGTGGGTGACCAAGCTGAACATCTCCGCCGACACCGGCCGCGGCCTGCACCGCCTGGAGCCGGCGATGAAGGAGGCGCTGGAAAACTGGGACAAGCGCATCTCCACCGGCCAGCTGAACAACTGGCTGCGCGACGCGATCGCGGCGAACCCGCCGCCGATGAAGAACAACCGCCTGCCCAAGCTACTGTTCGCCACCATGGCCAGCACCCGCCCGCCGACAATCGTGCTGTTCACCACCGGGTTCTTGGACGCCGGTTACCGCCGCTACCTAGAGCGAAAGTTCCGTGAGCAGTTCGGCTACCACGGCACCCCGGTGCGCATCGCGGTGCGCGTGCGCGAGCGCCGCGGGAAGAAGGCCTAGGGCCTATGCGGCAGCGCACGGTGGAAGTCGACGGCGTTGAGCGCAGCTACCACGTCTGCGTTCCCGCGGGTCACACCGGCGCGCTGCCGGTGATCGTCGCGCTGCACGGTAAAGGCGACAACGGCCGCGATTTCCTCGCCGGCACGGGCTTGCACCGGGCGCGCGCCATCGTCGCAGCACCCACGGGTGCGGGCCTCGCCTGGTCGCCCGCACCGTATGCGCGGACCACCTTCGACGAGGATCAAGCGTTTGTGCGTGCGCTTCTCGACGACCTCCGGTCCACCTTCGCCACCACCAACACCTACCTGGTCGGCTTTTCCAATGGCGGTGGGCTGGCAGTGCACCTGAGTCTGACCGGCCTCGAGCTCGCAGGGGTGGCCACCGTGGCCGCCGCGGTGCGCGCAACACCGGACGAGATCGCCGCCGCCCGACGACCGGTGGATTACCTGAACATCCACGGCACATTCGACGACGTGGTGCCGTTTGCCGGCGAGCAGCGCTCCCCGTACAGCGGAGCAGAAGACGACACCACTTATGGCGCACCGGAGGTGGTGGCGGCGTTTGAGCGGCGCAACGGCGGCCGCGCCCGCGCCGAGTTAATTGCGGTGGAGGGCATGGGCCACGAATGGCCCACCGGCCCGTGGGCTGCCCGGCGCGGTGTGGACGCCACTGAAGCGATCCTGGAATTCTTCGGGGTCGAGTACAGCCGCGCCGGCTAGGCGCGCTGGTAGACGAACGCGTCGGTGCGATACGGCAGCGGGATGGTGTCGCCGCGGTCGAAGCCGAGGCGCTCGTAGAGGTACCAGGTCAGGTTAGCCTCCATCTTTGCGCGGGTGCGCTGGTTCGCTTTCAACCAGTAGGAGCGGGTGGCCATGAGCTCGAAGCAGTCTTCCACGGCGATGGGGTGCAACCATTCCTGGCGCAGCTCGTTTTCCAGCTGCCAGGGGGAGGCGACCTCCGGGTAGAAGCCCTCGCGCTGCACGTCGCCGGAGTGCATGATGCGGCTGAGCCGCAATACCCAGGGGTGGCGCACGGCTAGCGTGTTCCAGCACAGTACGAGGCGGCCGCCGGGACGGATCACGCGGTCCGCCTCTCGGCTTGCGGCGTGCACATCCACCCAGTGCCAGGTTTGCGCGCACGTTAGCGCATCGACGGAGTCGTCTGCGAGTCCGGTCGCTTCGGCGGTGGCGCGCCACACGGGTACCGCGGGCAGCACCGTGTGGAAGACCCGGGTCATGTCGTCGCTGGGGTCGCAGGCGAACACGGATCGTGAATCGTCGCAAAGCAATTGTGTGAACTTGCCGGTGCCTGCACCGACGTCGCAGACGGTGCCGGGGCCGACGAGCTCTCCGAGTGCGGCTGGGTAGGTGGGGCGTGCGGCGTCGTAGCGGGTTGCGTCGCGGGTGAACGCCTCGGCCGCGCCGCTGCGGTGCGCGGAGTTTCTGAACCTCGGTCCCGCTTTCCTGCTGGGTCCTGGCTGTGTTCCGCTCGCGTGCACGATGGTCTAATCTACCTTGCGTGTTTTACCGCCCAGTGATCCGCGCCGCGGCCGCCATTGGCTTAGCCGTAACCTGCTTCACCGTCGCAGGATGCGCGGGTGACGCGGCGCGGCTGCGCACTGCGATCACCACGCAGCCGGATGCGCCCGAGGACATTGTCCGGGAGGTGGAGCCGTGGACGGATCCAGCAATTGAACGCAGGCAGACGACCTCGGCCGGGCTGAAGCGCGACTACATCCTTTCGGTGCCGCGGGGCGCGAAGCAGCGCGAACGGCTGCCGCTGATCCTGGTGTTCCACGGCTATAAGGAGGACGCGGACCGGATCATGCAGCACTCCCAGCTGGACAAAGCGGACGCCGTTGTGGCGTTTATGGACGGTGTCGGCGAAGCGTGGGCGCCGGCCCCGTACGCGGAGACGACCGGGGAGCAGGATCTCGCGTTCGTGGACGACGTGCTCTCACAGCTCGAGGGCGAGTACTCCATCGACCGCACCCGGATCTTCGCCGCAGGGTTTTCCAACGGTGGCGGGTTCGCTGCGTTTGTGGGCTGCCAGCGCCCGCAGGAGTTCAGCGGTGTGGCCACGGTGGCCGGCGCGTTTTACCAGCGCGTCGCGGAAGGGTGCTCCAGCATCCCCATGAAGCACGTCGACTTCCACGGCACCGCTGACCCGATCATCTCCTACGACGGCGGCGAGCGGCACGAGACGGTGTACAACTCCACACCCGAGATGCTCGAGGAAGCCGCGGTGCGCAACCACTGCGCGGGACGCAGGGAAGACGTCGAGTTGTCGCATACGGTGACGAAGCTGAGTTGGGACGACTGCGACGCCGCGCTGTCGCACTACCGGATCGACGGCGGGCCGCACGTGTGGCCCGGCGGCACCTCCGACAACACAGGCCTGGTGTCGAAAGGGTTTGCCACCCGCACGCTGCTGGAGTTCCTTGGCGTGGGCATGTCCTAGCCGCGCGGTGCGACGCGGTACGGGCCTGGCACGGCTACCATGAGGCGCGTGAATGTCGCGTCTAGTCCCCGGGTGACGGTGGTGTACAACCCCGTGAAAGTCCACCTGGAACGCCTGCGCCGCGCCGTGGAGCGCTACGCCTGGGAGGGCGCGGACATCGAGTGGGCGGCAACGACCACCGAGGGGCCCGGGTTTTCCCAGGCTGTCCGAGCACTCGAGCAGGGCGCGGATTTGATCATCGCCGCCGGCGGCGACGGCACGGTGCGCATGGTCGCGCTTGCCGTGTCTGGTTCCAAAACACCTATGGCGATTGTGCCGGCGGGCACCGGCAACATGCTCGCGCGCAACCTCGACGTGCCGCTGTTGCTGGAATCGGCGGTGCACCGTGCGTTTGCGGGCACCGACCGGCTCATCGATCTCTGCCGCGCCGAGATGGTCTACCCCGACGGCCGCACCGAGCACTCTGGCTTCGCGGTCATGGCCGGCGTCGGCGTGGATGCCGGCATGATCCACCGCACCCGCGAGAGCCTCAAGGCCGCCGTCGGGCCGCTCGCGTACGTGCCGGCCGTGTTCCAATCGCTCGGCGGCGGCAACAGCGTGGACGTGGACATCACGCTTGATAGCGACCCATCGGTAGCCACCTCGTTGCACACCTGCATCGTCGGCAACTGCAGCGACCTGGTGGGCGGGATCCCGCTGTTGCCGGACGCGCAGCCTGACGACGGGGTACTCGACGCCGTGGTGCTGCGCGCCGAGGACGTCACCGACTGGGCGGGCATCGGCGGCAAACTCGCGCTGGACACCGTGCGCGGCGGCATTAACGCGCTGCTGCCGAGCGAGGTGCAGCCGCGCCCGCCAGCGTCCCTGCCGCCGAGCATGGAGTACCTCGAGGGACGCCGTATCACCCTGGAGTTCGCCGAGCCCGAGCAGCTTGAACTCGACGGCGACGCCGCCGGCGCGGTCAGTGCCGTGACCTTCGACGTGATGCCGGGCACCCTGCGGATGGTGTGCTGAGCGCCGCGTGCCGTCGAGTAGCAGCGAAGGCACAATGGTGGCCATGATCTACAGCTTTGAAGGCGCAACC
Organism: Corynebacterium sp. ACRQP; assembly: GCF_022345915.1. Lineage (NCBI taxonomy): Bacteria > Bacillati > Actinomycetota > Actinomycetes > Mycobacteriales > Corynebacteriaceae > Corynebacterium > Corynebacterium sp. ACRQP. The sequence goes on from NZ_JAKRMZ010000008.1 coordinate 20,445, forward strand.
CCGCAGATCCACCCCTCGGCGTTTATCTCCGACGAGGCCACCATTATCGGCAACGTGACCATCGGCGAAGACGCGAACATCTGGCCCGGCGTGGTCATCCGCGGCGACGTGGGCGCGATCCGAATCGGCAACCGCGTCAACGTCCAGGACGGCTCCGTGCTGCACGTGGACACGGACGGGGAGACCGTGCTGGAAGACGACGTCACCATCGGCCACCTGGCCATGGTGCACGGCTGCCACATCGAGCCCGGCTGCCTGATCGGCATGAGCGCGACCGTGCTGTCGCGCTCGCGCGTGGGCAAAGGCAGCATCGTCGGCGGCGGGGCAGTGGTGCTCGAAGGCCAAGAGCTGCCGGAGTTCTCTCTGGCGGCCGGCGTGCCCGCCAAAGTGAAGCGCACGCTCGAGCCGGACACCTTCGAGGCCAGGTTGCGCCACGCGGCGTACTACGTGGAGCTGGGCCGGCGGGCGGCGACCGGTTTGGTGCCGGTGGAGCGAGACTCGCTCACGTAAAAGTTCACAGTGAAATCGTCGTCAAAGTCACGCAATGAGGCGTAATGTGACGAGTATGACATTCAATAACGTAACAGTACTTGGTGCAGGTGTCCTGGGCGCGCAGATCGCTTTTTGCTCCGCGTTCGCGGGTAAGAAGGTTGTGTCCTACGACATCAACGAGGAGGCCCTCGCGGCCGGCAAGAAGCGTTTCGACGCTATCGGCGAACAGATGAAGACGGAGCTCGAATCCGCCAACGACGAGACCGTCGCGGCAGCGCACGCGAACCTAACGCAGACTTCGGACCTGAAAGAAGCGGTAGCGAACGCGGACCTAGTTATCGAGGCGATCCCGGAGAACCTCGAGCTGAAGCGCAAGGTCTGGGCTGAGGTGGGGGAGTACGCCCCGGATACCGCGGTGTTCGCCACCAACACCTCCACGCTCATGCCGAGCAAGTTCGCAGACGCGACGGGCACGCCGGAGCGCTTCTTGGCGCTGCACTTTGCCAACCACATCTGGATCCAGAACACCGCCGAGATCATGCCGCACGAGGGCACTGACCCGAAGTATGTGGACCAGCTTGTGGAGTTTGCGGAGCAGATCAACATGGTGCCGGTCCCGCTCAAGCGCGAGCAGCCCGGCTACGTGCTGAACACCCTGCTGGTGCCGCTGCTCAGTGCCGGCATGTACCTGCTGCACCACGACATCGCTGACCCCGTCGACATCGACCGCGACTGGTGCAACTCCACCGGGTCCCCGCGCGGGCCGATTGAGATCATGGACCTCGTCGGCGTGCGCACCTTGGTCGCCGTGATCGAGTCCAACGACAACGCCCCGCAGTGGCAGAAGGACTTCGTTGAGACGACGCTGAAGCCGATGGTCGCAGAAGGTAGGACCGGCCTGGAAGCTGGGCAGGGCTTCTACACCTACGACGCGAACGGCAAGATCGTGTCCTAAGCGCGGCGCTCGCGGATAAGCTGTTGAGCTCGCTGCAGATGCTCTCCGTCAAAACCAGGCGCAACCTGTTTGTCCTCGGCGACGGCGATTTGGTTTCTGCGTGCGAGCTCTTTCCATTGCTTCACTGCGTCGACTGCGCGGCTGAGTCGCTCGATGGCTTGAGCGTCATTGAGACCAAACCAGCCCGCGGCGCCAATGAGCGTGTCTACCGAATCGTCGCCGACAACGTCCACTGAGGTGGCAAAATTGGTTTTGGTGGTGGCGGGCGTGATATCGAAAACAGGTGAGAGCTGCCACGCACCACCTACGCGAATGAATCCGTGGTTTCGCAGATGGTTATCGGTATTGCCCACCAGCAGGTTGATCGCTGCCCTGCTGAAAAGCTCAGCCGCGGAATCGCCATTGATGCTCAGCAGCCGAAGCTCCTCAGCGATCTCGACCATGGATGCACGGTCGCCGTCCGTGCGATTGAGCAGCGTCATTGCGGACATGTAGGGGATACGGGCTTCGCTTCCATCCTCGCCGTAGGCCCGGTCGAACCTTTCCAGTAGCAATACGGACCGCCCATTAATCTCCAAGAGTCTCGAACTCGGTGTGTTGATGCCCGCAAGTTCTGCGATATCCAAACAAACCTTTTCCCAGGCAACCGCGTCGATAGTGTCCGCGGATGACGAGAATTTCGCCATCATCAGCTTGCCTTCGTCATCAATGACTGTCGCTTTCGGGCGGGCGCCGCCCAGAGAGGATCCGGCAACGGCGATGCGTCTCAAGGCATCCACTGCATCATCGCCTTCCTCAACGGCGCGCGAGGCACGCTCAATGTCAGCGAGGTTCACAAGTTTGGGCACCCGGCTGCTCGGCGATTGGGTCACCCCGTTCACTTCGAAGCGCAACGCTCCTAGGCGAAGGCGATCATCGACACCGAGAAGGTAGTCGACCTCGGTCGGCTGTTCACCCCGCCGCGCAAACTGTTTTTGAATGAGCATCCGCCCCCAGCGATCCGGAGCAGAATCGGAAAGCGCGGTGGGCAGGTGCCCGCGATCAGAGAGAAGAGGTTGCTTTCCGCTGTGAAGGGGAAGCGCGGGGCTGATCGCGTACGCGCCTGGATGTTGTATCCACTCCTTTTCGTACTCGAGCGTCCCACCGTGCTGATGCGGAAAATAGGTTGCGACGGAGATCTTGCGGTCCTCGATCTCCGTCCAGATGCCTATAGACGTGGGTGCCATGGCTAAATCATCTGCTCAATCAAAGCCCGACCGCGATCATGTTCCATCGGATCAACCGCGTCTCTCACCCGGTCAAGCAGTTGAAACGCACGGCATACCCGGAGGAAGTTTTCCAGCGTCGCGCCGTGGCCTTGCTCTAGGCGACGCAACGTGGACACGCTCACGTCGGCGCGGTAGGCGGCCTGCTCGATGGTAAGGCGATTAAGGCGACGCCAGCGCTGCAGATCGTCGCCGATCTCGATAAGCCCACCTTCGACCGCACGAGGGGTCCGACGGCTACTCACTTTTGACGTATCCATGTCAATATTCTGTCATATTTGATTAGTTAATGGATGGGGCTAAGCGGTAGCACGGGTACGCGGGAGACTCCAATTCTTTCCGAAAGTAGCTACCTAGGTTTCCGCGATTTCACGAAGAATTGCGCGATTGCTGATCCAAATTGGGCTGCGGGAGTTCAGCAATCAGTCATCGTCAGGCAAATGCCAGCCATGCGCAGTGTGTTTTGGGGGTTCCACGGCTTACCGTCGTCATGCTTTTTGTGGTGTACTTCGTCGAATCGGTCTAGAAGTTCGCGCCAATCCTCACGTTCGTAGTCAACACGAACCTTTTCCCGTTCTTCGTTCCAATCCTCATCGGAGAGCGATTCAATCCATTCTTCGCTGTATTTCTTTATCCCAAACCCGAACAAGCGACTTACCTCCATTGAAACTCTTTCAAGATCGAATCTAGTCGAACGAGCCAGCTTCTCGAATGCGAAAAAAGAAACCCCCGAACCCCCAGAAGAAAACTCTGTCGGACTGACAGGATTTGAACCTGCGACCCCCACACCCCCAGTGTGGTGCGCTACCAAACTGCGCCACAGCCCGATCCGCTACCTAATCGGTAACTGCGCAAATATTACAGCACTGTCATACGGACCCAAAAACCGGCAGGTCACCAGACAGTCACTGCCGACATCCTAGGTTTAGCGGACCACGCCGTCGACGTAGACCCATCGACCGGCGCGGCGCTCGAAGCGGGAGCGTTCCCGCATGACGCCGCCGGGGTGGTGGGCGGCGAACTCGACTACGCCCTCGGCGTCGAAAGGCCCGCCGCCGGCGGTATCCAGCACCTGGAGCTGGGAAAACGGCTCGCCGGAGGGATCCACGGACAGATCCGCCGGCCGGGTCTCATCCGCCCAAGTCGATGCCACGTAGGAGCCCGCGCCGCGCACGTAAGCGGTGTAGCGCGAGCGCATCAGCGCTTCAGCGGTGGGCGCTGCAGAACCGCCGTCGATGTAGCGTCCGCAGCACGCCTCGTACGGCAAGCCCCGCCCGCAAGGGCACAAGCCCCGCACGTCGGCCCACAGACCGGTTGCGCCAGCCATCACTTACCCAGGCGCTCCGCGCGGTGGAGCTTGTTCTGACGGCGGCGGCGCTCAAGCGAGGCGGTCTCCGCAGTTGTTTCGATCTCGCCCTTTTCCACGTACCCATCCACGGTGGAGGAGGCGCCGGCGGCGCGCAGGGTCTCCACCTCATCGTCGGTCAGGTCGCCGTAGAGGGTGATCAGGCGGGTAAAGGTGCCGTCGCCGTTGTGGTTGACTTCCACGCGGACGTCGTCAAGCTGCATGCCCTTGGCCGCCTCACGCACTGCCTGGGAGCAGCTGACGGCGAGCGCGGACATGTACAGGCCGGTGGAGGTGACACCCTGGCCCTTGCCGCCGGTGTTCTTGGAGCGGTCGGTGGTGATCGCGCGGTCGGAGGTGCGCACCACGTCGCCGTACTTCGTGCCACGCGCGGAGTAGGACACGGCGTTGGTGTCCGTGGTCTTCGCAGGGACGAACAGCGGCTGGATGTACTGCTGCGCCCAGGAGCCGATGATGTCGGCGGCGCGCTGCGCGGTGCCCTGGCGGGTGAGCAGGTGGTCCGCCTTGTCCAGCGCCATCAGGGACTTGGGGTAGCGCGCCAGGGAGAAGATGTTCTGGGCGTTGTCGATGCCCACGGTGACGTCGATAGGCGAGTGCACGACAAGCAGCGGCTTGCGCAGCTTGGGCAGGTACTCCTCCGGGTTGGTGTCGGCGAGATCCTCGAGGAACTCGCGCGAGATGGTCAGCTCGCGGCCGCCGAGCACCACACCGACGGAGCCGTTCGCATCCGCCTCGCCGATCGCGTGGGCGTAGTGCAGCACCGAGTGCGCCGGGTCGAAGGGCGCGCCGACGGTGGCCACCGCCTTGATCATCTTCTTCAGCTCCGGGCGGGTGGCGGCCTTCAGCGTGGCGGCGCCGCCGAGGGAGTGGCCCATGAGCAGCTGCGGGGCCTTGTAGTTCTCCTCCAGCCACAGGGCGGCGGCGACGATGTCGTCCACGTTCTCGGAAAACGAAGTGTCCCTGAACTCGCCCTCGGACTGGCCCAGGCCGGGGAAGTCGAAGCGCAGGGTGGCAATGCCGTGCTCAGTTAGCCGCTTGGCAATGCGGGAGGCACCGGGCGTGTGGCGGGAGCCGGCGAAGCAGTGGGCGAAAATGGCGTAGGCCTGCGCGGGTCCGTCGGGGCGGTCGATGGTCGCGGCCATCATGTGGCCTTTCGACGACGGGACTTTCACGTTCATAGACAGCATGGGTAGCCGTGTCCTCCTGCGGCTCGGCGGTTCAACGCAACGGTTACTTTCGCTGCAAGACTAATCGTCGCACCAACTGTTTGGCACGTTGGCGTTATTCTTAGCCCTTATGGGCAAGTTTGACTGGTTCTGGAAGGCCATGGGCTCCACCACGGAGCGCAACAACAAGAAGTCGAAAGCCGTTGTCGCCAACGCGCACGGGTTAATCGAGGAGCTTTCGCTTCTCGACGATGCTTCGCTCGCCTCCGCAGTCGCCTCCACCGTGCGCGACGGGGCCATCGCCGACAAGCCGCGCTTTCTCGCCGGGCTGTCCGTCGCCTCCCAGCGCACCCTGGGCATGACGCCGTTCGAGGTGCAGAACCAGGCTGTGCTGCGCCTGCTGGAGGGCGACGTGATCCAGATGGCCACCGGCGAGGGCAAAACGCTCGTCGGCGCGATGGCCGCCACCGGGTTCGCGTTGCAGGGCAAGCGCGTCCACCTGATCACGGTGAACAACTACTTGGCCGCGCGCGACGCGGAGTGGATGCGCCCGCTCGTGGAGTTTTTCGGGTTGACGGTGGCGGCGGTCACGGAGTCGTCGACACGCGAAGAGCGCGTGAGCGCCTACCGCAGCGACGTCATCTACGCGCCGGTGACCGAGATCGGCTTCGACCACCTGCGCGACAACCAGATCACCTCCCGCGAGCTGACCGTGCAGCCGCCTGCCGACGTCGCGCTGGTCGACGAGGCGGACAGCGTACTCGTCGACGAGGCCCTCGTGCCGCTCGTGCTCGCCGGCTCCGAGGGCTCCAAGCAGGCCACCGGCCAGATCACCGAAGCCGTGTCGAAACTGGACGAAGAGACCGACTACACCATCGACGCCGATGGGCGAAACGCCTTCCTCACCGAGGACGGCGCGGCGAAGATCGAACGGCTTTTGGGCATCGACTCGCTCTACTCGGACGAGCACATCGGCACGACTCTCGTGCGTGTGAACTTGGCGCTGCACGCGAAGGCCTTGCTGATCCGCGACGTGCACTACATCGTCGACGACGGCAAAGTCGCGCTTGTGGACGCCTCCCGCGGGCGCGTGGCGGAGCTGCAGCGCTGGCCCGACGGCCTGCAGGCCGCGGTGGAGTCCAAGGAGGGGCTGGACGTGTCCGAAGGCGGGCGCATCCTGGATTCCATCACTTTGCAGGCGCTCATGCGCCGCTACCCGCTGGTGTGCGGCATGACCGGCACCGCGGTGGAGGCGACCGACCAGTTGCGCAGCTTCTACGGCCTCCGCGTGTCTGTGATTGACCGCGCCAAGGAGCTGCAGCGCTTCGACGAGGCGGACCGGATCTACGCCACGATGGAGGAGAAGAACTCGGCGATTGTCGAGGAGATCGCCCACCTCAACTCCACCGGCCAGCCGGTGCTCGTGGGCACACACGACGTGGCGGAGTCCGAGGCGCTGGCGGAAGCGCTTCAGGCTCGCGGCATCGCGGCCAACGTGCTCAACGCGAAAAACGACGCGGAGGAAGCCCGCATCGTCGCCGAAGCTGGCGACGTGGGACGCGTGACCGTCTCCACGCAGATGGCGGGCCGCGGCACGGATATCCGTCTCGGCGGCGCGGATGAACGCGACCACGACAAGGTGGCCTCGCTCGGCGGCCTGGCCGTGATCGGCACAGCCCGCCACCGCACCGCGCGCCTAGACAACCAGCTGCGCGGCCGCGCCGGCCGTCAGGGCGACCCGGGGCTGAGCGTGTTCTTCGTCTCCCTCGACGACGACATTGTCACCTCCGGCGGCGACGGGGAGCAGTTCTCCGCCCAGCCGGAGCCGGACGGACGCATCACGGGCAACCGCGCCCATAGCTTCATCGAGCACTGCCAGCGCGTCACCGAAGGCCAACTCCTGGAGATCCACTCACAGACCTGGAAGTACAACAAGCTGCTGGCGGACCACCGAGACATCCTGGACGAACGGCGCGCCGCGTTGCTGGACACGGACACCGCGTGGCGCGAACTGTCGGAGCGCTCCCCGCAGCGCGCCGCCGAGCTTTCGCACCTGCCGCAGGACGTGCTCGAGCAGGCGGCCCGGGAGATCATGCTGTTCCACCTGGACGCCGAATGGTCCGAGCACCTGGCGCTGATGGACGATGTCCGCGAGTCCATCCACTTGCGCGCCATCGCCCGCGAAACGCCGATCGACGAGTACCACCGCATCGCTGTGCGCGAGTTCAAGGACTTGGCCAACCGGGCGGTCGCCGCGGCGGTAGAAACATTCAACACCGTGGACATTGACGCCGACGGCGCGCACCTGGCGGACGCAGGCTGGAAGCGCCCGAGCGCGACGTGGACGTACATGGTGTCCGACAACCCGCTGGCGGGTTCCGGCAACTCGGTCATTTCCGGTATCGGCAACATTTTCCGCTAGGCATTATCGGGTAGCCGCCCCTCGCGGCGGGCCGGACGCTATTATGGCGAGAGATCTCAACCACGACTCGAAAGTCAGGAGTTACCCATGAGCGACAACACGCCGCAGAACCAGGTCGAAACCACCTCGGTATTCCGCGCAGACCTGCTCAAGGAGATGGAGTCCGGAGCTGCGACGTCTGCGGACTCCGCCGCCGGTGCGGACCAGCTGTCGGATGGGGAGGCACTCCTCGTAGTCAAGCGCGGCCCGAACGCGGGTGCGCGTTTCCTGCTGGACCAGGATTCCACCACTGCGGGCCGCCACCCGGAGGCCGACATCTTCCTCGATGACGTGACTGTGTCCCGTCGTCACGCAGAGTTCCGCCGCAACGACGGCGGCTACGAAGTCGTGGACGTGGGCTCGCTCAACGGCACCTACGTCAACCGCGAGCCGCGCAACTCCCAGGAGCTGACCAACGGCGACGAAATCCAGATTGGTAAATTCCGTCTGGTCTTCATCACCGCCGGCAACTAGTTAGAGAAGAGTCCGATCACGTGAGCGCAATCCGTCAAACGGCACCAGCCGCTACCCCCGCGAAGCCGGCGAAGGCCGCCAAGGCAACCAAGACCGCGAAAACGATGTCCATCGGCGTGGTGCTTGAGCGTCTGCGCACCGAGTTCCCGGACGTGACCGTCTCCAAGATCCGCTTCCTCGAGTCCGAGGGGCTAATCACTCCGCAACGCACCGCCTCCGGCTACCGCCGCTTCACCGAGGAAGATGTGGAGCGTCTGCGCTACATCCTGGTCACCCAGCGCGACAACTACCTGCCGCTGAAGGTCATCCGCGAGCAGCTCGAGGCGATGGATTCCGGCCACGTCACCGCGATCCTGTCCGCCGGCGAGTCCGAGCCGATGATCTCCCCGGAGAACTTCCGCGCACCGGCGGCGACCCAGCTGACCGACGCGGACGTGGCGGAGCAGGCCCAGGCGGATCCGTCGACGGTGGAGGAGTACATCAAGGTCGGGCTGATCACCCCGGATGCTGCCGGGTTGTTCAATGCCGACGACGTTCGTACCGTCACCACCGCGCTGTCGCTGTCCGAATTCGGCTTCGACGCCCGCCACCTGAAGACGCTGCGCACCGCCGCGGCCCGCCAGGCCGACATGATCAACCAGGTTGCGGAGCCGGTGTCGAAGTCCGGCAAGGTCACCGCGAAGCAGAAGGCCGAAGAGATCGGCCAGCAAATGTCCGCGTTGGTTGTCTCCCTGCACGCGTCGCTGGTGAAGAACGAGCTGCGCAAGCAGCTGGGGAGCTAATGGAGGCCGTCAACCTCATCGGCGTTTTTCCGGTCGGACCGGAAGATTTCCTGTGCGCGCTGCTGCAGCGGCCCACGAACGGGCGTTGCATTCCGGTGTGGCTGCCGCCGATGGAAGGCGCCGAGCTCGCCGCGCGCCTGGACGGCTGGGCGCCGAACCGTCCGCGGCCCGTCGACGCGATCGCCGAGCTCATCCGCACCTCCACCAACGGCGCGGACAGCCTCGAACTTTCCAGCTACGTCAACGGCACCTTTATGGCCACCCTGACAATCTACGGTGGCGCTGAGATTGACCTGCGTGCTTCGGATGCGCTGCTTCTAGCCAGCGAGCTGGACATGGAGCTGACTGTCGACGACACGGTCGCCGCCCAAGCCTCGGTATACCTGTCGCAAGAGGACGCGGAGCGTTACCTGCAGGCGGAGATCGAGATCGAAGACTTCGCAGACGAGTCCGTCTCCGCCAGCGGCGACGCCCAGGCTGACGCGGACTTCGAGGCGCTGATGCGCAGCCTCGGGGTGGAGGACTCGGATTTGGGGGAGGATAACCCCAAGGAGGGGTAAAACCCTCAAGTATTCCTTGAGAGTTTCGGCGTGTTACGCATGTGACTATTGACCAGCTCCGTATGCTTACCCTTTAATAGTCATTAGGCTTCGAGCTAACTTTCATGGGAGTAATTACGTGAGCATCATCGAGGAAAATCAGGACGGCCTGTTCGACGCTGTGCAGGAGTCGCTTTTCGACGTCGGCCCGTCCGACGAAGTCGGCTACCGCGTGCCGATCGCCTGCCAGGTCGCCGGCATCACCTACCGTCAGCTCGACTACTGGGCACGCACCGGCCTGGTGCGCCCGTCCATCCGCGGCGCTAAGGGCTCCGGCTCTCAGCGCCTGTACTCCTTCAAGGACATCCTGGTCCTGAAGATCGTCAAGGGCCTGCTCGACACCGGCATCTCGCTGCAGAACATCCGCCTCGCAGTGGACAAGCTGCGTGACCGCGGTGTGTTCGACATCGCCGAGATCACCCTCGTCTCCGACGGCGTGACCGTCTACGAGTGCCGCTCCAACGAGGAGATCATCGACCTCCTCGGCGGCGGCCAGGGCGTGTTCGGCATCGCCGTGCCGCAGATCATGAAGGAGCTGACCGGCACCATCTCCGCGTTCCCGTCGGAGCGCGTCACCGAGGACGACGCCGACAACGTCATCGGCTTCGACGAGCTGGCGGACCGCCGCCGTCGCAAGACCTCCTAAACGAAGCGTTTAGGCCCGGGCTGGGATCACTCCCACCAGCCCGGGCCTTTTTCTATGTCCTCGTCGCACAGATCCTGGGAGGCAGAGCCTGGGATCGCTCGATTTTCGCCCGATCCCAGGCTTAGGATCCCAGGGTCTGTCGCAGGGGGGGGGTGGCTGACCGGATGCCTACAGGCCGGATGCCTGCTTCACGGCGCCGTCGATGCCGTCGGCTTGCTTCGCATCGACGGTCTTCGCGGACAGGGCCTCGACCGCCTTGTCAGCCTCGCCCTCGCCGACGCGCACGACGGTGATCTCCACCTTGTCGCCGGCCGCGCCTCGCACTGCGTCTTCGAAGGCCTTGTCGTCGCCAGCATCGGCCGTGCCAGTGGTGACCAGGACTATGCGGGTCTTTGCCTCACCAGCGCCGTAGGCGCCTGCGGCTGCCTCGACGGCCTGGCGGGTCTGCGGCACGCCGCCGGTGAGGAAGCGTCGCACCGCCACGGCGACGGAGTCGGCGTCGGGGGAGACGCTGATGTTCTGGCGGTAGCCCACTACAACGCCCGGGTTCAGCGGGGAGGAGTAGTTCCACAGGCCGACCTGCTTGCCCTTGCCGCCGAGCTCGAGCGCGGCGTTTGCGATGGCGTCCTTCGCCGGCTGGAGGTACGGGCTCATCGCGTCGGAGGTGTCCAGGAGGAACAGGGTGTTCTCGGGCTGCAGGGCGCCGGCATTGGCACCGGCGGCGTCAGCGCCGTCGCCGCCAGCCGCCTTGTCAGCGTCCGCGCCGTCCTGCGCGTCGCCGTCCTTCTTCGCGTCCGACGTGATGGCCTCGCCGCCGGCGGGCAGGGCAGCGGCCCACACCAGGTCGGAGACGGCTGGCTGGTCGTTGGCGGTGCCGTCGAAACGCTCGGAGGCGAAGCGGGCGAAGTCCTGGCCCGCGCGGGCCTGGTTCTCGTCGACCTTGTCGTTCTGGTTCAGCGGAAACGCGGTGTAGACGGCGTCGGCACCGACCGGGGTGAACTTCAGGCCTTCCGGCACGGCGTCCTCGGCGGTGGCGAGGTACTCGCCGCCATCTGCGTTGAGCTCGTCGGCGCTGCCGATGCGCTGATCGGTCAGCGCCTGCACGGCGTCGTTGTCGTTGCCGGCCACCTTTGATGCCACCAGGGCGGAGGCTGCAGACTCTTCGGATACGGGGAAGCGGACCTTGTCCACGGTCAGGTCCTCGAGCTTGACCTCGTCCTTGCCGGCCACGCCGACGGCTTCGCTGTACGCAGCCTTCGGGTCAGATACGGCGGGGGTGCGACCGGCGCTCTCCAGCGACTGGTGGGTCACCGCCGTGTTCGGGGCGATAAACACCGCGGCGTCGGCAACAGAGTCGACCAGCTGGGGCTTGACGCAGTAGTCGCGGACGACGGGGGAGGACGCACCGTAGGCGTCCACAAGCGCTTGGCCCGCGCCCTTGTCGGAGGCCGTAACAGGAAGCACGAGCTCGCCCGCGACGCAGTCCTTCGTCTGCGCCTCAGTGCTGCCAGCATCGTCGCCGCGGCTGGTCAACCACCAGATCACGGCCGCCGCGATCAGGGCCAGCACCACCAGTAAGGCGATGAGCTCTCCGGACAGCCTGTAGTTGTTTTTGCCGCTTGCGTGCTTCGCCACCGGAATCGCCGCCTTTTTCGATCGAACGAGTGAAAACCGTCTTCGAGTCTAGCCGTGATAGGCGGCGTCGATGACCGCGACAAGCCGCTGGCGCAGCGGTTGTGCGCGGCGGCTGAGCTCGCGCTGGCGGGCTACGTACTCCGCCTTGCCCTCGGGCGTTTCCACAGCCACCACGCCGAAGCCCAAGCTCCGGCAGTCGTACGGGGAGGCCTCCATGTCCAGGCGCCGGGCGTCGGCGGCGAGCTCGAAACAGTCCATCAGCAGCTCGCCGGGCACGAGCGGTCCGAGCTTCATTGCCCACTTGTACAGGTCCATGCTCACGTGCACGCAGCCGGCCTGGTCATTGTCGGGCTGCCCCTCGCGCGTGAGCACCGTGAGGTTCAGCGGCCTCGCCGCCGGGGTGAAAAACCGGAAGGCGTCGAAATGCGTGCATTTGACGTTGTGCGCCTCCACCACGGCGTTCGTGCCTTCTGGCCCGAGACGCAGCGGCAGGCTGTGGCGCGGGTTGTCGGTGCGATACACCATGGCCCACTCGTGCATACCGAAGCAGTCGAAGTGGGCTTCACGCCTATCGACGGACCGAAGGATGGCCTCCGCCTCCTCCACGTCGCCTCTGCGGTGGGTGAGGAACCGTTGGACGTCGAGAAGCACAGTGCCCTTGTTGCAGACATAGTCGCGCCAGCCGGCGTGGGGGAGCGAGGCGGCGTCTTCAAGCGCGACGCCGACGCCCGGGTGCCAGCGCTTCAGGTGGGCGGGGCGCTGAGGGTAGTAATCGAAGAGGAAATCCCACACCGGGTGATACTTGCCGCGTGCCCGGCGCGCCACCCTTGGCGCGGTCCAGCGTTCGGCGCGGGCGGCGTGAGCTGCGATGCGCGGCATGTACTCCTCGGGGGTGAGTACCTGCATTTACTCGCCCTCGTGGGTCCAGTCGGACACTGTGCCCACGTATTCCTCGATGAGGTCTTCCAGCGCGACCACGCCGACGAGTTTGCCGTTGTCGTGCACCTCCGCCATGTGCGCGGAGCGGCGGTGCAGCAGTGCGAGCGCGTCGTCCATGGACTGGGCGGCGTCGACTGTAGTCAGCGGGCGGATGCGCTTGAGCGAGACCCGCGGATCGCCCTGCGGGAATTCCATCAGGTCCAGGATGTCTTTTACGTGGACGTAGCCGGCGAGCGAGCTGGCGTCGATGCGGACGGGGAAGCGGGAGTAGCCGGTGTCCTGCACCGCCTGCTCGATGACGGAGAGGCGGATGCCGCGAGGGTCGTACGGGATCGTCGTGACCTGGGCCAGCGGGATCATGGCTTCCTTGAGCTGGCGGGAGTCCTGGCGCAGCGCCTTGGCCAGGCGCACGGTCTCTTCGGCGTCCAGGAGGCCCTCCTCGCGCGACTCCTGGATCATGGTGGCGAGCTGCTCTTGGTCCACGGTGGATTCGAGCTCGTCGCGCTGCTCGATGCCGAACAGCAGCAGCGTCTTGCGCGCGACCCAGTTGAGGAATTCCAGCAGCGGATGCGTGAGCTTCATCCACAGCGTCATCGCAGGGGTCAGCCACATCGCCATGCGTTCCGGGCCCGCGATGGCAATGTTTTTCGGCACCATCTCGCCGAACAAGATGTGCAGAAACGAGATGATGAGCAGGGCGAGCACGAACGCGACGGGGTGCAGCAGGTCGCTGGGCATGCCCAGGGCCTCAAACGGCGCCTCGATGTAGGAGGCGATCGCAGGCTCGGCCACCTTGCCCAGAATCAGCGACGCCACTGTGATGCCGAATTGGGCGCCGGCAAGGTAGATCGAGAGGTGTTCGGTGGCGTAGAGCACGCCCTCAGCCTTGGTCTTGCCCTGCGCAAGGAGCGACTCCAGGCGGTCCTTGCGGGAGGAGACGAGCGCGAACTCGACGGCCACGAAGAACGCGTTGGCGCCGAGCAGCGCGACGATCAGCAGTGCTGCCAACCAGATACTCACTTGGTGTCCACCGCCTCTCTAACTTCGCCTGCTTCATCGGGCGGGACCGGGCGCAGCAGCGCGCGGTCGATGCGGCGGCCGTCCATCTCGGATACCTGCGCCAGCCAATTGCCGGCGCCGCCGGATTGCAGCTCCTCCTGGAAATTCGCCGCGGACGCGGTGCGCAGCACGACCTCGTCGCCGAGCTCGGGGATGCGGCCCAGCGTGGCCATGATCAGGCCGCCGAGGGTTTCGTAGGGACCGTCCACGGCGGCGAACCCGGTGCGTTCCTCCAACTCGTCGAGACGCACCAGGCCCGCAACCTCCCAGGACGTGCCGAAGCGGGTGAAGTCCTTCTCGCTTTCTTGGTCGTCGTACTCGTCGTAGACCTCACCGAGGATCTCCTCCACAAGGTCCTCGATGGTGACCAGGCCCTGGGTGCCGCCGTACTCGTCGGCCACCAGCACCACCTGAGAGCCTGCGGAGCGCACGCGGTTGAGCACCGAGTCGCCATCGAGCGTGCCCGGCACGAACGGCACCCGACGTGCAAGGGAAGCCAACTTCGTCGTGGAGCGGAACTCGTGCGGCACCGAGAAGGCGTCCTTGATGTGGACCACGCCGAGGGTGTCGTCCAAGTCGCCGCGGCGCACCGGGAAGCGGGAGTGGCCAGTCTCGCGCGCGAGGGTGATCAAATCCGCGACGGTGTCGTCCGCGTCCAGTGAATCAATGGTTGAGCGCGGCGTCATCACTTCCTCAGCCGTTGTCTCGCCGAAACGCAACGAACGGTCGATCACGGCGGCAGTAGCCGCATCCAAACCGCCCGCTTCAGCGGAGTTGCGCACCATCGCGCCGAGCTCCTGGGAGGACCGGGCGGACGCGAGCTCGTCGGCAGGCTCGATGCCCATCTTGCGCACCACCCAGTTCGCGGCGGTGTTGAGAAACAGGATGAACGGCTTGGTCGCCGTGTTGAAGTAGTGCACGGGCGGCACCACCGTGCGGGCCGTGTTCAACGGGTCCGTGATGGCCACGTTTTTCGGCACCAACTCGCCGAACACCATGGACAAAAACGTCGCCACCACCAGCGCGAGGACGAGCGCGACAGTGGTGGACGCGCTTGCAGGCAGTCCGACGAGCTCGAGGACCGGGGTGAAGAATTTGCCCAGCACCGGCTCTGCGAGGAAACCGGCGGCAAGGGTGGTCACCGTGATGCCCAACTGCGCGCCGGAGAGCACGAACGAGAGGTTTGCGTGGTCGCGCGCAATCGCCCGCGCTGTGGCGTCGCCCCGCTCCTTGACGTGGGCGTCGATGGTGGAGCGTTCCAGGCCCGTCATGGCGAATTCGATCGCGACGAAAAGCCCGGTCGACGCCGTGAGCAGCACGAACGCTAGTAGGGCGAGGATGGATAAGAGTATGTCCATGGATGGTGGTCTGTGCCTTAGCGGCCGCTACTCCTTCGACTTCGGTCCGTGCGGCGGGCGCGGTTGCGGTTGTTGCTTCCGCCGCGGCTGGCATTGCGGCTCCGGTTGCCGCCTGCTTTGCGGTTGCCGGAGGCAGCGGTCCTCTTCGGCCGCTGGGGTTGGCCCGGCGGAGGAAGCGGCGTGCCTTCCGGTGTGCGTGCACCGGTGATTGTAACCAAGGATTCCGAAAGCGGAGCCACCCTGACCTCGGGCGCGTCCACGCCGGCCTTGCGCAGAAGCTGCGCGACTTCCTTGGCTTGGTCGTCCATCACGAGGGTGACCACGGTTCCGGACGTGCCGGCTCGTGCTGTGCGTCCTGCGCGGTGCAGGTACGCTTTGTGCTCCGCGGGCGGGTCCACGTGCACGACCAGGGAGACGTCGTCGACGTCGATGCCGCGGGCGGCGATGTCCGTGGCCACCAGCACAGGGGTGGAGCCGTCGGCGAAGCCCTCAAGTGCGCGGGTGCGCGCGCCCTGGCCCTTGTCGCCGTGGAGGCCTTGGGCGTGGATGCCGGCGCGGCGCAGCTTTTTCACCTGGCGGTCAACGCCGTGCTTCGTGCGCATGAACATGATGGTCTTGCCCTCGCGCGCTGCGATCTGCAGCGCGATCTCGTTGCGCTCCTCGCGGCCGCCCACCATGAGGCGGTAGTGGTCCATCGTGTCCACCGCCGCCTGCACCGGGGCGGTGGAGTGGGTGACGGGGGCGTGCATGTAGCGGGCGATGAGCTTTTCCACGTCACCGTCGAGGGTGGCGGAAAACAGCAGGCGCTGGCCGTCCTTCGGGGTGCGGTCCAAAAGCTTGCGCACCTGCGGCAGAAAGCCCATGTCCGCCATCTGGTCCGCCTCATCCAGGGCAGTAATCGCAACTGAATCGAAGGACAGCTTCTTCTGGTTGATCAGGTCCTCGGCACGGCCGGGGGTGGCCACCAGCAGGTCCACCGGGGACGCGAGCGAGCGGATGTGGTGGTTGATGTTCACACCGCCCACAACATCGAGCACGCGCAGGCCGAGCGCGGCCGCGGGATCCTCGAGGCGTTCGCGGATTTGCGAGGCGAGCTCGCGCGTAGGCGCCAGCACAAGGCCGCGCGGGTGGCCCGGGGTGCTCGGAGCGCCTGCGAGACGAGCCAGCATGGGCAGGCCGAACGTGAAGGTCTTGCCGGAGCCTGTCGGGCCGCGGCCCAGCACGTCCTTGCCGGCCAGCGCGTCGGGGATCGCCGCTTCCTGGATGGGGAAGGGCTCTGTGATGCCTTGCTTGCCCAGGACGTTGACAATGGCCCGGGGCAAACCGAGATCGGCGAATGTAGTCATTCAGTGCAGTCTACGCGGTCGGACGAAAGGGGAGAAGCCGAGCTAGTAGCTCAGTTCCTCGCGTTCGCCGGACCACGTGGTGTGGAACGTGCCCTCCATGTCCACGCGCTTGTAGGTGTGGGCGCCGAAGAAGTCGCGCTGGCCCTGGATCAGCGCAGCCGGCAGGCGCTGCGCGCGCAGCGAGTCGTAGTAGGACAGCGAGGATGCGAACACCGGCACCGGCAGGCCCAGCTGGGTTGCGGTGACAACCACGCGGCGCCAGGAATCGACCAGGCCCTTGTCCAGCTCGCCCTTGAAGTACGGGTCCAAAAGCAGCGACGGCAGCTCCGGGTCCTTTTCGTAGGCCTCCGTGATGCGGTCGAGGAACTTCGCGCGGATGATGCAGCCGCCGCGCCAAATGCGCGCGAGATCGCCGGGCTTGATGTCCCAGTTGTGTTCCTGGGAGCCGGCGTTGATCTCGTCAAAGCCCTGCGCGTACGCCACCAGCTTAGAGGCGTACAACGCGCGCCGCACGTCCTCAACGAACGACTGCTTATCGACGCCTTCGGCCTCCAACGTCGTCGTCTCACCCGCAGGCAGACCGACCTCCTGGGCCGCCTCGCGCTGAGCCAGCGCAGACGACAGCGCGCGGGCGAAGACGGCCTCGCCGATGGCGGTGGTGGGAACCCCGAGGTCCAGCGCTTCCTTGACCGTCCAGCGGCCGGTTCCCTTCTGGCCGGCGGCGTCCACGATGACGTCGATGAACGGTTTGCCGGTGCGCGCGTCCACCTGGCGCAGCACCTCCGCGGTGATCTCGATGAGGTAGGAGTCCAGGTCGCCCTTGTTCCACTCCGTGAAGATGTCCGCGATCTCCGCCGGCTCGAGGCCCGCCGCGTAGCGCAGCAGGTGGTAGGCCTCGCCGATGACCTGCATGTCCGCATACTCGATGCCGTTGTGCACCATCTTGACAAAGTGGCCGGCGCCGTCCGGGCCGATGTGGGTCACGCACGGGGTGCCGTCCACCTTCGCGGAGATGTCCTCCAGCAGCGGCCCGAGAGTCTCCCAGGATTCCACCGGACCGCCCGGCATGATCGACGGGCCACGCAGCGCACCCTCCTCGCCGCCGGAGATGCCGGCGCCGACGAAGTGGCGGCCAGCTGCAGCGACTTCACGTTCGCGGCGGATGGTGTCCGTGAACAGGGAATTGCCGCCGTCGATGATGATGTCGCCGTCGTCCATGGCCTCCACGAGCTGCTTGATCACTGCATCTGTGGCGGCGCCGGCCTGCACCATGATCACTGCCTTGCGGGGGCGCTCGAGCGATGCGACGAAGTCCTCGATCGACTCGGAGGGGATGAAATTGCCCTCGTGGCCGAACTCTTCAACGACCGCGCGGGTCTTTTCCGGGGAGCGGTTGTAGATGGCCACGGTGTGGCCCTTGGACGCGAAATTGCGGGCCAGGTTGGAGCCCATCACCGCCATGCCGACAACACCGATTTGAGCGAGCTGGTCACCGTTGTGTTCTGCAGTCATACGCCGGATTCTACGCGGGGTGCGCCCGCTTTCGCCCGTAAGATTGGCCGGCATGGACATGGAGAAGAATCTGCGCCTGTACCGAGAGGTCATCGAGGCCCCTCTGACGGAAGAAGAGCTGTCCTACATCAATTCCGGCGAGTTTGATTTCGCCCAGACGCTGGGGTTGAAGCTGACGTACTGCTCCAAAGACCGCCTCGATGGGGCGCTGGAGGTGGAGCAGCGCCACCTGCAGCCCACCGGCATCGTCAACGGCGGACTGTACTGCGTGATCGGGGAGACGCTTGCCTCCATCGCAGCCGTGGCGGCGAGCGCGAAGCCTGCAGTAGGCATGAGCAACTACACCGACCTGCTCGGCAGCGTGCGGCTAGGCCAGACGATTCGCGCGGTGGCCGAACCCGTGCACGTCGGCAAGCGCACGCACCTGTGGCGCGTGGAGATGACAGCCGACGGCAAGCTGGCCGCCGTAACCAACCTGAAGCTGATGGTGCTGGACCGCTAGCTACAGCCAGTTGTTCTTGCGGAACCACCACCACATCGCGGAGATGGCCAAAAGCATGACCAAAAGCGCGGCGGGGTAGCCGTAGCGCGACCCAAGCTCCGGCATGTGCTCGAAGTTCATGCCGTAAATGCCCGCGATCAGCGTCGGCACCGCGGCCATGCCGACGACAGCGGAGATGGTGCGCATGTCCGAGTTCTGCTGCATGGTGATCTTGGCTACCGACGCATCGAGCAGCGACGTCAGACGCTCGTCGAAGCCGGACAGGCGGTCGCTGACGATCGTGGAGTTGTCCTGCACGTCCCGGAAGTAGGTGCGCAGGACCTTACGCATGAAGTCCTTGTTGCTGGTCAGGCCGTTACGCAGGGCAGGAGCGAGCGGATCGATTGCGTGCCGCATCTCCAAAATCTCACGCTTGTAGGTGTAGATCTTGTCGATGTTGAT
The DNA here is from genome assembly GCF_022345915.1 of Corynebacterium sp. ACRQP. Taxonomy (NCBI): domain Bacteria; kingdom Bacillati; phylum Actinomycetota; class Actinomycetes; order Mycobacteriales; family Corynebacteriaceae; genus Corynebacterium; species Corynebacterium sp. ACRQP. Next base: position 39,443 of record NZ_JAKRMZ010000008.1, read on the forward strand.
GGTGCGGCGGGGCGTGAACACCTCATTTTCCAACTCGTCCACGTCGTCCTCGAGCAAGTCGGCGACCTTGAGGTAGTTATCCACCAGGTAGTCCGACACCGCCCAAGCGACGGCGGTGGGGCCGAGCACGGCGAGATCTTCTTCGTCCTCAAGCTTTGGCGTGAGGTCCGGCAGGCGAGCACCGTGACGAATGGTGATGGCGAACTTTTCGCCGACGATCATCTGCACCTCGCCGGTGGAAATGATTTCGCGGGCGTCCGCGACCTCTTCATCGTCGCGGTAGGACACGGACCGCACAACCATGAACAGTTGCTCGTCGTGTCGCTCGATCTTCGGGCGCTGGTGCGCATCCACGACGTCGTCGACGACCAGGTCCTCGATGTCGAAGACCTCCGCGATCTTCTCCATCTGCTCCGTGGTCGGCTCTTTCAAGCTCAGCCACACGAAGGCGTTTTCGTAGCGCTCCACAACCTCGAGCGCGTGCGACATCCGCACATTGCCGGGCTGGCGCTTGCCGTCCACGAAGACGCGGCAGAAATCGATCTGGCGCTCGAGGGGGACCGGGATGCTGCGCGTGGGGGGCTGTACCTTCTTCGGTCGTTGACCCGGCATTGGAATACGTGGTGGCATTGCTTCAGCCCCCTTTCACTCGTGCGAGGGGCCGGTAGCAATGCAGGATCTTGGCGCTGCGGCGCAGTGGCCCCCGTGCGGCGGGAGAGTGCGCCCCTGGCGCGCTCGACAACTTAGGTAATACTACGCTGATCGCGACGGTTGTCTAGCGGGGGTGCGCCCGGGTGTCCACCCGGGCGAAAAGCCGCTAGAACACCGTCAGCCCGCGACTGCGGAAGATGTCGCGCGCGTGCTCGACAGCCTTCGGGCTGGGGGGCTTGACGTCCGCCAGCTCATAATCCAGCCCGATCTTTTCCCACTTATCGGCGCCCATGTTGTGGAAGGGGAGCACCTCGACGCGCTCCACGGTGCCCTTCCAACGCGCGACAATGTCGGCGACGTTCCGGATGTTCTCTTCGCTGTCCGTCAGGCCGGGCACCAGCACGAAGCGGATCCACACGGGCTTGCCTTTCGCATGCAACCGGTCGCCGAAGTCGATGGTCGGCTGCAGCTGGCGGGCAGTCACGTGCTCGTACGTTTCCGAATCGCCGGACTTCACGTCCAACAGGAAGAGGTCGATATTGTCCAGGTCCTCGTCGGTGAGTCGCGCACCAAGAAAGCCGGACGTGTCGATCGTGGTGTGCACGCCCGCGTCGTGCACCGCCTTCAGCAGGCGGCGCGTGAACGCGATCTGGAACAGCGGCTCGCCGCCAGAGAGCGTGAGCCCGCCACCGGAAGCGCTGAAGACCGGCTTGTAGCGCAGCACGCGACGCACGACATCGTCGATACGCTCGAGCGTGCCTTCCTTCATTTCCATCGTGTCCGGATTGTGGCAGTACTTGCACCGCAGCGGGCAACCGGACAAGAAGATGGTCATCCGGGTGCCGGGGCCGTCGACAGCTGTGACCAGCTCCCACGAGTGGATGAGGCCGATTTCGCCCGTGCGGCGGGCCTCGAACAGCTCGGGGCGGGTGATCTCCAGGTCGTCGGTGGACAGTCCGCCTAAACCGGCAGCGACGCCGCGCACGCGCTCGCCCTGCTCGGGCGAAAGCGTGACGACGCCGCTAGTTCCGTCCTGCGCCATATATTAAGCGCCCTTGTGGAAGGTACGGGAGATAACGTCGCGCTGCTGCTCCTTCGTCAGCTTGACGAAGTTCACGGCGTAGCCGGAGACGCGAACGGTGAGGTTCGGGTAGTTCTCCGGGTGCTCCATTGCGTCCTCAAGGGTGGACTCGTCCAGCACGTTGATGTTCGCGTGGTACAGACCCGACTCCATGTTGTTAGCGGAGCGGGAAGCCTTCATGGAAGCGAGGCGCTCGTCGAAAGTAGGGGTGGTCATGATGTTGTCTCCTTCGGAGTGAGTGGGTGGGTAGGGAAGTCTTGGTTAGGCGGGGTTGATGACCGTGTCGGCGTTGTCCATGATGAAGCCTGCGTCTAGGACACCGACCAGGTTGGTCACCTGCTCGTCCTTGTTGCGGCCCAAGCCCGTCGGAGTGATCGTGTTGGTCAGCGAGATGCCGTCCAGCGCGTCGTTGTAGTCGAGCTTGCCCACGGAGAGCATGGACGCGACCATACCGTGGTTGTCCGCGCCGTTCTCCGGGTTAGCGCCCGGTGCGAACGGGGTACCAGCCTTGTGGCCGGAGGGGAACGAACCGGTTGCCTTGCCGTAGACCACGTTGGAGGTGATGGTCAGCACCGACTGGGTCGGGATGGCGTCGCGGTACAGCGGGATCGCCTTGATCTTCTGCATCACCGTGTGCACCACCGTGGCGGCGATGTCGTCCGCGCGGTCATCGTCGTTGCCGTAGAACGGGAACTCGCCCTCGGTGACGTAGTCGACGATCAGGCCGGTCTCGTCGCGGACCGGGGTGACCTTGGCGTACTTAATCGCCGAGAGGGAGTCCGCCACGATAGACAGGCCGGCAATGCCGCAGCCCATGGTGCGGACGATGTCGGAGTCGTGCAGCGCCATCTCGATGGACTCGTAAGCGTAGCGGTCGTGGCAGTAGTGGATGATGTTCAGCGCTTCGACGTAGGTGCCGACAACCCAGTCGAGCATCTCCTCGTACTTCTGCCAGACCTCGTCGAAGTCCAGCGGGCCGTCGCCCTGGATCGGGGTGTGGTCGCCGTCGGTGACCTGCTTGCCGCTGACCTCGTCGCGGCCGCCGTTGATGGCGTAGAGCAGAGCCTTCGCCGCGTTGACGCGGGCGCCGAAGAACTGCATCTGCTTGCCCACCTTCATCGGGGACACGCAGCAGGCGATGGCGGCGTCGTCGCCCCACTGGCCGCGGATCTGCTTGTCAGACTCGTACTGCAGAGACGAAGTCTCGATGGAGATTGCGGCGCAGAATTCCTTGTAGCCCGCCGGAAGCTCCGGGTCCCAGAAGATGGTGATGTTCGGCTCCGGCGCCGGGCCGAGGTTACGCAGCGTCTGCAGCAGGCGGAACGAGGTCTTGGTCACCTGGTGACGGCCGTCCTCGGAGAAGCCGGCGTCGGACCAGGTTGCCCAGTACGGGTCGCCGGAGAAGATCTGGTCGTAGTCCTCGGTGCGCAGAAAGCGCACGATGCGCAGCTTGATCACCAGTGCGTCGATGATCTCCTGGGCCTCAACCTCGGTCAGGGTGCCGTTGGCCAGGTCGCGCTCGAAGTACGCGTCCAGGAAGGGGGAGAGGCGGCCAATGGACATGGCGGCGCCGTCCTGGCTCTTCACGGAGGCGAGGTAGCCGAAGTAGGTCCACTGCACGGCTTCCTTCGCGTTGGTTGCCGGGCCGGAGATGTCGAAGCCGTAGTCTGCGGCCATCTTCTTCAGCTTCTTCAGCGCCTTGATCTGCTCGGCGTGCTCCTCGCGGTAGCGTGCCCAGTGCTCAGAGAAGCCCTTCTCCACGGACGCGTCCTTGGCCTGCTGCTTTTCCTCGATGAGGAAGTCCACGCCGTAGAGCGCCACTCGGCGGTAGTCGCCGATGATACGGCCGCGGCCGTAGGCATCCGGAAGACCGGTGACGATGTGGGAGGAACGGGCTGCGCGGATGCGCGGAGTGTAGATATCGAAGACAGCGTCGTTGTGGGTCTTGCGGTACTGGGTGAAGATCTTCTTCACGTCCGGGTTGACCTCTTTGCCGGCCTCCTTGATGGCCTGCTCGACCATGCGCCAGCCACCGTTGGGCATCATCGCGCGCTTGGTCGGGGTGTCCGTCTGCAGGCCGACGATGACATCGTCGTCATCCGAGATGTATCCCGGCTTGAACGCGTCGATGTCGGCGGGGGTTTCGGTGTCGACGTCGTAGACGCGGCGCTCGCGTTCGACGGCGAGGTAGTTCTTGTCCAGGTAGTCCCACAGGCGCAGCGTCTTCTCGGTGGCGCCTTCGAGGAACGAAGCATCCCCGTCGTACGGGGTGTAGTTGCGCTGGATGAAATCGCGAACGTCGATGCGTTCCATCCACGGTCCCGGCGTGAAGCCTTCCCACGCGCGGTTTTCGGTTTGCGGCTCTGTAGAAACAGTCACAGTTGCACAGTCCTTCGGTAAAGCTTATGAGGATCTCTCGCGGCTGCACTTGCCCAATCAACATGCCCATGTACTTTCAAAGCGCGGGCCGCTCACACACGATTGTAGGGGACGTGAGAACAATAAAGGTAGTACGATAGGTGTGATTCTTCCCACTCGAATGGTTACGCTCTAAGCGGGACGAAAAATGGCCCCGAGCCTGGGTAAACAGGTTCGGGGCCGGGGGAGAGGCGCGGCTACAGCACGCCCGGAAAAAGGCGAGGGACTACTTCTCGTTGTCCAGTTCAGAGACCTCAAGCTGGCCCTCAGTTACCGCCAGGTTGTGGCGGGCACGGGAGAAGGCGTTGGTGGTCCACTCGGTGGCAGCCACAAGACGGTTGCGGGTGCCAGTGAGGAAGGACAGGTGCACGCCCAGCCACATCAGCCAACCGATGAAGCCGGTGATCTCCACCTTGCCCATCTTCACCACAGCGTTGAAGCGGTTGATGATGGCCATGGAGCCCTTGTCGAAGTACTCGAACGGGTCGCGGCTCTCCGGTGCGACGTCGTGCTCGACCTGCTCCTTGATGATCTTGCCGACGTACGCGCCGGACTGGATGGCCACCTGCGCCACACCCGGGAGACGGTCGCGGCTCATCATGTCGCCGACGATGAAGACGTTCGGATCGTCGCCGACAGACAGGTCGGCGTTGACCGCGACCTTGCCCGCGCGGTCTGCTTCAACGCCGAGCTGGTCTGCGACCTGCTTGCCCAGCGGGGAAGCGGCCACACCGGCGGACCAGATCTTGGTCGGGGTGCTGATGGTGGTCTCCTGCTCGGACTTCATGTCCTTGTAGGTCACGCTCTCTGCATCCACGTTGGTCACCATCGCGTTGAGGATGACGGTCACGCCGGCCTTCTCAAGCTCGCGCTGCGCCTTCTTGCCCAGGCGCTTGCCAAACGGCGGCAGCACCTGCGGAGCGCCGTCAAGGAGGTAAATCTTGGCCTGCTCGGTACTAAAGGAGTAGCGACCGGAGGTGAACGCGCGGTGCGCCATCTCTGCCACCTGGCCAGCCAGCTCCACACCGGTCGGGCCAGCGCCGACGATGACGAAGGTCAGCTGGCGGTCGCGCTCTTCCGGGGTCTCGGCAAGCTCGGCGCGCTCGAAGGCGGCGATGAGGCGGGCGCGGATCTCAAACGCGTGGTCCAGCGTCTTCAGGCCCGGAGCGAACTCGGCGAAGTGGTCGTTACCGAAGTAAGACTGGCCAGCGCCGGCGGCGACGATGAGCGAGTCGTAGGAGAAGGTCGATTCCTTGCCGCCCTCGACGGAGGTGACGGTCTTCGCCTTCACGTCAACCGTTTCTACGGTGCCGCGCACGACGCGGACGTTCTGCTGGTTGCTGAACATCTGGCGCACGTCGCCGGTGATCTCACCGGAGGACATCAGGCCGGTTGCCACTTGGTACAGCAGCGGCGGGAAGAGGTGGTGGTTGGTGTTATTGATCAGCGTGATGTCGACGTCTGCATCTGCGAGCTCCTTTGCCGCGTTCACGCCGCCAAAACCTGCGCCCACGATGACGACGTGGTGGCGGCTACCTTCGGGGCGGTACACCTGAGAGGCCATGAGTGATATCTCCTCGGGTCAATGACGTAATTAATCGGAACGGCATACATAGTACGCGCCCGCCAGCAAACCGCGCGGCCAGGCTCCGCCGTGGCACTCCGCATCTGAGCTGCCGGCGCAGTAGCATCCGAGGAATGTCCGAGAGCACTCCCGCGAACACCCCAGCGCACCTACAGTCGGTCGATGCAGACGCTTGGCCGGGAGTGGCTTCAGTGCCGCAGCCAGGCAGATTACGCACGAGGCTTGCGGAGGCGGGCTTTGCCCGCGCGTGCGCGAAAGCGGGACTGTCCTTCGAGGGCGACGGCGCGGATCTCACGGTTGAGCGCGCGGAGGTGTTCCAGCGCATCGCCGCGAGCGGGTGGGTCGGGCTCGCGGAGGGCTACATGGCGGGAGAGTGGTCGACCGGGGGTTCGCAGCAGCTTGTCGACGTCCTCACGGCCCTCCTGCGCACCGGCTACCTCCCGCGCACCCGTAGGGTGGACGCGGTGCGGCCCGCGACACCGGGCGAGCTGCCGCCGGACTTGGTGGCCCATTTTTCCGGAGACGGGCTGAGCGCATTTCAGGGCCATTTTTCCACCGGCGTAGCCACCACTGAGCGCATGCGGGTGAAGTCGCACACCAAAGGTGCTGGTAGAGGCCGTGAACCTCGGGATCATTTCGTCGACGTGACGGAATTCGGGTCCCCGTTAGAGTCTGACCGCGCGGACCTGAAGGACGCGCAAACCCGCAGCGTACGAGCTATTTTGGACCTTTTGGGGGCGGGTGCGGGTACGCACCTGTTGGAGTATCCGTCCGGCGGCGGAGCGGTTGCTTTCGCCGCGGCAGAACGGGGCGCGACTGTAGATGCGGTCGTGCGCGACGCCCGCCTGTATGCGGCCATGCGCGAGCAGCTCGTGCTGGCAGGCACGGACGGATCGGTCACTGTGGACCGCATCGCGGAAGGCCCGGACGCTGTGGCAAAGCAGCGCCGCGGGGTCTATGACGCAGTTGTGAGCATGGAGATGCTGGAGACGATGCCACGGCGACAGCAGCGGCAGTATCTGCTCGCTGTGGACGCGTTGCTGGGCCAGGGCGGCAGAGCCAGTCTGCAAACCGTGGTGCGCGCCAAGGCGTACAACCGGACGGCGGATCTCGCGTTGGAGTCTCTGCGGGCGTACATCTGGCCGGGGTTGCATTTCACGACGGCTGCGGAGATCGGCAAGACGGTCGACCGCGAGACGGATCTGCGCGTTGTGGCGCAGACGTCGGCGCCGGAGCATCTCGCGGCGTCGTTGCGCCTGCAGCGCATCACGTTCGACGGCAAGCTGCGCGACGCGGCGGCAGACGGCTACGACGCCGTGTTCCGCCGCCTGTGGGTGTGGCAGTTCGCGTTACGTGAAGCGATGGCGCGGCTGGGGATGATCGATCTGGCTCAGATCACGTTGGCGCGGCGGAACAGGAGAGGCCGTCGCTAGGTAGGAGTCCAGCCACCAGAACCGTACTTGACATAATGTACATTATCGGACAGTTATATATGGTGGAACCATAAAGGGCGCCGAGCGCTCCTCGCGCCCGACGCCCTTTCATATGCCCCTTTTAACGTAACGTTACGTAAACAGGCCTATCTACTTGGTCATATTGATGCGGACATTGACTTCGCCTTCTTCGGCGATTTTCGCCGCGACGAGCTCCGGGGTCTCCACGCCGTAGTCCAAGCGGTTGATCGGAATGTCGCCCGCGACAATCAGATGGTCGCCCGAGCGCGCGACGTCGAACTCGTGCGTGATGTCGTTCGTCTTGCCATGAATGGTCAGCTCGCCGGTGAGCTCAACGGTGCCCACAGTGCCGTCCTCTGGGACGGCGGACACGTCAGCCGGCTCGGTAACCTTGAACGTCGCCTCCGGGTACTCGTCCGTGTGGAAGATGCGGCGGCGCACCGACGAGTCGCGCTTGTCGCTGTCGGACGACAGGTGCTGCATGTCGACGGTGATCTCGCCGGCGGTCAGCGTGCCTTCGTCAATGGTCGCGAAGCCTGTGACCCCGCGCGTGGACGCCGACGTGCTGCGGCGCTCGCCCGGCAGCACCTCCTCGAAGGTGAAACCGGCGGACGTGACGTTGTCGCCCGGGCGGTTAGTCACCTCCCAGTCGCCGTCGAGCTCTGTGGAGGCCGCGGACACCTTGTTGGCATCGATGCCCTCCGTTTTCACGCCGCCGCCCTTAAACAGGGTCATGAGTAGCGGAACCATGGCCACCAGCACCGCCGCGACGATGAAAATGGATACGACAACGATCAGGGTTGTTCGTGTCTTTGCTCTGGTTGCCGCGCTTTTCTCCACCTGGAAATCACCTCAGCCTTTCAAGTTGCTGGGCTAATTCTACTAATTCGTCACAAAGCGGAGCCAAATCGTCAGGCCCCGCGCCCTCCGCGGCCGCCGTGCGGATGTCCTCCGCTGCGCAGCGCAGCGCAAACAAGCGGTCGCGTATCTCGGCCACTTTGTTGCGGTTCAAAATCACCGCATCCTCGTCGACCGACGTGCCGGCTAGCATCGTGCGCTGTTCGTACGCACGCTGCTTGCACGACGGCCCGCAGTACTTCCGTTTCCTGCCGCGACCACGGTTCACGGGAATTTCCTTCCCGCACCAGGCGCAGGTGGCTGTCTTCTTGGTAAGGGCACGTAATTTATCCGTCACAGTTACCTATTCTATTACATGTGTAGATGAAGCGAAAGTGCCCGGGAACAATTCGCAGAACTGCACCGTTATACTGGAGCGACTGAAAACAAACGGGTTGAAAAGGATGGTGAGTGCCATGGCTGATCGAGTTCTTCGCGGAAGCCGCATGGGCGCAGTCAGCTACGAAACGGACCGCGACCACGATCTCGCGCCACGCCAGATGGCGAAGTACCGCACCCCCAACGGTGAGGTGTTCGAGGTGCCGTTCGCTGACGACGCCGAAATCCCCGAGGAGTGGATGTGCAAGAACGGCCAGGTCGGCACCCTCATGGAGGGCGAAGGCGTGGAGTCCAAGCCCGCCAAGCCGCCGCGCACCCACTGGGATATGCTGCGTGAGCGCCGCAGCATCGAGGAGCTCGACGTCCTGCTTGAGGAGCGTCTTGAGCAGCTGCGCAAGCGCCGTCGCACCGCCGCCCGCATTGCGAAGGAGCAGCAGCAGGCCAAAGAGAGCTAGGTAGCTTTTCGACGGCTCACGCAAGTGCCCGTCTCCGCGAAACGAAATTGCGGGGGCGGGCACTTCCCTATTGTCGGCCGCTACTTCTTGCGCTTGCCGTCGAAGCCGAGCGCGTAGAGCGCTTGTCGGACGGTTTCCTCGCCCAAGTGGATCGCGGTGTTGACGCGGCGGGCGGCGTTGGCCTGGACCTTGCCCAGGTCGGCGTTGTCGATCTCGTGCTTAGCCACCGCGCCGAACTCGCCGAGAGCGTTGATGATCTGCTCGGGAGCGTCGGCGGCCGCGCGGCGGACGTCGGCAAGCTTCGAGTGCTCCACGGCGTAGACGAACTGGCGGACAGTCTCAGAGGTGAAGTCCTTGACGAAGGTGGCCTTGTCCGCGGCGCCCCACTTGGTCACCTCGGCCAGCGAGGCGGTGGCGAAGCTGGCGTCCAGCTTGGACTCGCCGAGCTTGCGGTCCTCAAAGGTGATCGGCACCTCGCGGATGTCGAAGCCCAGCTTGTCCACCTTGTGCGCAATCTCAACCTGGAAGATGTAGCCCTTGGTGGACAGCGAATCCAGGTCCAGCTCCTCCAGCACTTCGCGCTTGAAGGCGCGGTAGCCTGCGGTCATGTCCGCCACGTCGGTGCCGAGGGCGACGGAGACGTACTGGTTGCCCAGCTTGGACAGCAGGAAGCGGTTCTTCGGCCAGTTGACCACTTCCCCGCCCTCGATGTAGCGGGAACCGATGGCCAAATCTGCGCCGTCATCCAGCGCGTTGAGAAGCCTGTGCAGTTCCTCCGGCGCGTGGGAGCCGTCGGCATCCATCTGCACCAGCACCTGGTAGTCGCGCTCCAAGCCCCAGTTGAAGCCGGCGCGGTAGGCGGCCAACAGGCCGTCCTTGCCGGTGCGGTGCAGGACGTTGACCTCGTCGTGGGCGGCGGCGAGCTCGTCGGCCTTCGCGCCGGTACCGTCCGGCGAGTTGTCGTCCACGACGAGGATGTCAACGGCATCCTTCGTAGCCAGCACGCGCTCGACGATAAGCGGGAGGTTCTCCACCTCGTTGTAGGTCGGAATGATCACCAGAGTCTGGTTGGCCACGGCGCTAATTCTCCTCGTATTTACGCTGTTGTTCTCCGGTAGGAGCATACCCGCGCCCACCGCGGCGCGCGGACACGGCTGCGGCAATTATGAGCGCCGCCCCGGCGGCGACGAGCAGCCACTCCAAAATCTGCCCGAACCGGACCGCGGGCGTCGTGCCGGTGCGCAGCGGAAGCGTCTCCATCAAGTGCGCGGGTTCGAAAATCTCTGTCTGCTGGGACACGTGGCCGTCCGGGTGCACGATCGCCGAGACACCCGAGGTGGCGACCACAACCACTGCCCTGTCGGTTTCGATCGCGCGCATCCGGCTCATCGCCAGCTGCTGGTACGTCATGTCCGTGAAACCGAAGGTGGCGTTGTTCGTCGGCGTGGACAAAATCTGGGCGCCGCCGCGCACCGCCATGCGGTACGCCTCGTCTTCCGCCACCTCGTAGCAGGTGGCAACGCCGACTGGAATGCCGCCCATGTGGACCACACCGTTGTCGTCACCGGGCTTGAAGTTGCCCGCCAAATCCACCAGGTCGGAGAAGTTGCGGAAGAAGTCCCGCATGGGCATGTACTCGCCGAACGGCTGCAGGAATCGCTTGTCGTGACGCTCCCCCGGCCCCGTTTCAGGGTCGAAGACCACCATGGTGTTGCGGGCGCTGACGTCGTCGCGGGTGAGCGTGCCCACCAGCAGGGGCGTATCGACGCCCCGCACCGCCGCGCCCACCAGCGCCTCGGCTTCTTTGTCGGCAAACGGGTTGACGTCGGAGGCGTTCTCCGGCCAGAACACCATGTCCAGCTTTTCTCCGGATTCCTTGGCCTCCTCCGCCAGGCGCAGCGTCTCGTTGACATGGTTGCTCAGCACCGCCCGGCGTTGCTCGTTGAAGTCCAGGCCCATGCGCGGCACGTTGCCCTGCACGGCCCCCACGCGGGCCTCGTCGACGGTTGAGCTGTCCTTACCGACACCGAGGTTGGCGATCAGCCCGGCGGCCAACGGCAGGATGATGGCGGCGACGGCGGGGCAGCGCGACGTGCCGTCGAGAAGCGAGATGCACCCAACCGCCACAAGTACTGCGGCGACGGTGACCAGCGCGGGCCCACCCCAGGCCGATAGCGCGGCGAGCGGACCGTTGATTTGGCCCCACGCCAGGCGCACCCACGCGAAGCCGCCGAAGGGCCACGAGGAGCGCACGAACTCGACAGCCAGGTAGACCAGCGGGAACGCGAACGCGCCGAAGCGCCAGCGGGCCACCAGCACACCGAACGCGCCGGTGGCCAGCGCGTAAAGCGCCATGGTGATCGCCAGCGCGATGTACGGCATGGCGCCGACAAACTCGCCCACCCACGGCAGCAGAAATAGGTAGCAGAACAGACCGTGCGTGAACCCGATCAGCGCGCCGAAGCGTACCGACGGGCGCTCCTGCGCCTCCCCCGCCATGCCCAGCGCCGCGGTGGCGCGCCTAGGCCACGGCATGAGTGTGAGCCACAGCAGCGCGATGCCGAGCACCGCGGCCCACCAGTGGCCGAGAGGTTCGTACGACAGGTAAACCAGCCAGCCGGAAACGGCGGCGAGTCCGAATCGGAGGAACGCCGGCATTTAACGTGCCCCGCCGGTGCCGCCGTCAGCGTCGCGCGGGCCCTCGGGGCTGTCCATGCGGTACCACTGCTCCAGCTCGTCGGCGTCGATGACCGGCTCCTGCTGCTGTGCATCGCCTGGCTGGTTGAAGGAGCCGTAGCTGGTTTGGAACTGCCCCATTGGGGTGGCGTCGTAGACACGCACGCCGAGGTTTTCCACGGCGGCGCGCGCCCGCTTGGTCATGGTCTTGCGGATCAGCGCGCGCGTCGGGCCGAATACCAGCGGCAGGCCGATCAGTGAGGTGACGAAACCGGGGATGACGGAGAGCGTCCAACCGCCGATGAGCAGCGCGGAATCGCCCGCGAGCTTGCCCACGCTAGAGCGGCCGTGCGCGGCCTGCAGCAGCGAGTTGCGCAGCGCCATGCTGGCTGCGGCGCCGCCGGCGATCATGAGTACGAAGATGGCCAGAAGCGCCCAGCCCACACCAATGGCCTTGGCTACCAGGAAGAAGGCGAGCGCTTCGACGAGGAAGTATGCGAGAAGAGGAATCGGCATGGCCACGAGGGTACCTGGGCGCACCGCTATCTCGGCATGTGCCTCCACACCGGCCTCGGCACGACACGCATGACCGCGGCTAGGACAGCCAGGCGCCGCGGGATCCACACCGTGGTGCTCTTGCCCCGCGCCGCGGCGTCCACCACCGCGTCGGCGACCACGTCCGAGGTCACCGACATCACCGCCGGTTTCATGCCCTGCGTCATCGAGCCGATGACGAAGCCCGGCCGCGCGAGGATGAGGTTGAGCCCGGTGCCGTGCAGCCGGTCCATCAGCCCTTGGCAGAACGCGTCTAGGCCCGCCTTGGTGGAGCCGTAGACATAGTTGGCGCGGCGGGCGCGCCACCCGGCAATGGAGGAAAAGGCGTAGATCTCCCCTCGCGTCATTTCGTCGGCGAGCACCGTAATCATGCTCACCTGCGCGAGGTAGTCCACCGTGGCGATGCGCGCGGCCTCGCCCTCGTCCCGCTCTGCGAGTGTCTGGTCGCCGAGGATGCCGAACGCCACGATTGCGGTGCTCACCTCGCCCGCCTCGCGCACGATGCGCCGGTGCGAATCCACGTCGGTGGCGTCGAAGTCGAGCGTGCGCACCGCGGTGGCACCCGCGGCGAGCAATCGCTTCTCGACGTCCTGCAGTCCCCCGTTACCCCTGGCCGCCAACACGACCTCGCGGCCCTGGCAGACGCGTGCGGCGATCTCGCCGCCGATGTCGCTGCGCGCCCCTAGAAGGAGCACAGTACCTTGCCCAGAGCCGCTAGGCATCGTTCACGCCTAGCGTGCGGCGGGTGTGGTTGAGCGTTTCAATGCCGTTCGCGGTCATGCGCACGATGTCCTCGATGCGCATGCCCCACTTGCCTGGCACGTAGATGCCGGGCTCGATGGAAAACGTCATACCCTCGCGCAAGACGATGTCGCCGCCGGCGATGATGAACGGCTGCTCGTGGCCGGAAAGTCCGATGCCGTGGCCGAGACGGTGGGTGAAGTACTCGCCGTAGCCGGCGTCTGCGATCACGTCGCGGGCCGCGGCGTCGAGCTCGCCGGCGGTGATGCCGGGCTTGGCGGCCTGGCACGCGGCGTCGAAAGCGCGCTCCAGCACCGCGTAGGCCTCGAGGAAGTCCTTTGGTGCCTTGGCCACATCGCCCACGACATGGGTGCGGGTGCAGTCGGACTGGTAGCCCGACGGCAGCGCGCCGCCAAGGTCCACCACCACAGGGTCGCCCTCTTCGAGAACGCGGTCGGAGAAATCGTGGTGCGGGTTGGAGCCGTTGGGCCCGGAGCCGACGATGACGAACTGCACGTTCGCGTGCTCTTCGAAGATCAACGCGTGCAGCTCGTCCGCGATCTCGCGCTCGGTGCGGCCGGGCTGGAGCAGCTCGGCGGCGCGCTCGTGCACGCGGTCGATGGCGGCGCCGGCCTTCTCCAGCTCGGCGACCTCTTCGGCGTCTTTGACCATGAACAGCTCCGCCACCGCGTCGGAGGCAAGCTCGGTCTCGGGCAGCAGCCCCTGCAGGGCGAAGACGTGGTCCGCGGTCAGCGACGACCCCAGGCCCACGGTACCGTCGCCGAGTGTGTCCGCGACAAGCTGGTAGGGGTTTTCCCCGTCGCGCCAGCCGATCACCTCGACGTCTGGGGCGCCGTCCAGCCCCAGCGACTGGATGTCCGTTACCGGTGCCACGACGGTGGTGCCGCCTGGCGCGATCACCAGCGCGGTGAGGCGCTCGTGCGAGGAAGTCCAGGAACCGGTGAGGTAGGCGAATTCCGCGCCGGTGCCGATGACCAGCCCGCCCAAACCGCGCTGTTTGACCAGCTCTGCGGCTTGGCTGCGGCGTTCGGTGTACACATCAGAGTCGAATGCAGTCATGTGCGCCATGGTAGATCGCTAGCATCGTTGCCGTGTTGCCTGCCCTGAACCGCACCGTCGCCCGCCTGAGCACACTCGGCGGCTACTGCTCAGGCGCACTCATCGCCCCCGACATCGTGCTCACATGCGCCCACTTCTTCCGCGAGCGCCCGCTTGCGGGGACGCAGGTGCGTATCGACGGCTCCGTGTTCCCCGTCGACAGCCTCCACCTCGTGCCCGGCACAGACGTTGCACTGGTGCGTCTGCCTGAGAGGATCGATGTCGCCCCGTTCGTGCTCGGGCCGTCGCCGCGACTGCTGTCCCGCACGCTCACGCTCGGCTTCGGCGGCCAGGCCCGCAGCGTCCAAGCCCGGCCGGGTGTCTACCTGGGAACGCTGCCGGTGTCCTGGTCCAGGAAGCGCGTGACCCGCGTCCGGCCCGCTGGCCTGGTGTACGCGAACCCTCCGGCGGTGAAAGGAGATTCCGGCGGGCCCGTGCTGGTCGGCGGCAAGGTTGTCGGGGTCCAGTCGCTCATCCTGGATCCCAGAGGCATCAACCTGCGCATCGCCACCGTGTCGCTGTGGCCGCGGGGGCTTATCCAGCCCCTGCGCCGGCTTTAGTTGCCGATGGCCACTACGCCGCGGCGGATCGCGTCCACGGCCCGGTTGGCGTTGTCCCGGATCTGGTCCGAGTAGCCGGTCTTCTTGATCTGCTCGAGCAAGTCGATCACCTGGCGGCACCAGCGCACGAAGTCGCCGGGGGTGAGCTCCGCGCCCGATTCCGCAGCGGCGGCCAGGGCGTAGCCCAGCGGCGCTCCGGCGGCCCACTGGTGGATGGACAGGCAGAACCCGGGATCCGGCAGGCGGGTTGCGGGCAGGTTGTGGCGCTGCTCGTCGGAGACCAGCTCGCCGTAGATGCGCATCGTCTCGTTCATTGCGTCGGCCATGGCGTCGGTGGCGGCCTCGGGGCTGCCGCCGGTGGCGCGGCGGTTCTCAAACACCACCATGGAGGCCACGCCGGCCAGCTCGGCCGGGTCCAGCTCGTCCCAGATCCCGCGCTTGAGGCACTGCGCCACCAGCAGATCGGAGACGTTGTGGATGCGGGACAGGCGCTCGCCTTCGTCGGTGACCTGCGGTTCGCCGTCGTGAAGCTCGACGTAATCCATCTCCGTGAGCAGACCGATGATGCGCTCGAAGGTGCGGCCCAGCGAGTCGGTAGATGTGTCCACGCGGCGCTCCAGCTTGGCCAGAGCGCGCTCCTCGCGCACGATCTCCTCGGCGGTGCGGGCCAACAGCTCGCGGTCCGCCGCCGGCCAGTCGTGCACCGGGTGGTTGCGGATGGCCTCGCGCAGCGCGGTGATCTTCTTGTTCGGCCGCACCCGGGACTGCTCGCGCAGGCGCTTCGGGGCGTCGAAGTGGCCGCGGTGCAGAAGGCTCGCCACCTTGCGGGCGTGACGACGCGGCTGGTCCTGCATGTGGCGCGGCACCTTGATGCGGCCCACCACCAGCGGCGGGTTCTTAAACGCCGCGGCGTCGATGCGCCCGGACCAGCCACGCTCCGTGGTCACCCAGGGGCGCGGGTCGTGCGGCTTGCCCGCGGGCTGCACCACGGCGGCGAGCTCCGGCTTACGCTTGCTCGGCAGCGCGATGACCTGGCCCACCTGCAGTGAGCCGAGGATCTTGATCGTCTCGGTGCGGCGGCTGTCCAGGTGGTCGCGCCGTGCCTGCTTCTCCTCCTCAGACAGGTCCCGGCGCAGTTGCGAGTACTCAACCAGCTCGGAGGCTGCGTCGTCGCTAGGCGGAGCGAACGCGGAGATGTCGCGCTCGAGCTTGGTGCGCAGCGAGCGCACCTTCTGCTGCAGCCGTTCGATGTCGCGCACCTCGCCGACCACGGAGCGGTCCGTTTGGAACTGGGCGAAGGACTGCTCTATCAGGCGGATCGAATCGTCGAAGCCGTTCATGGCCAGCATGTTGATGGCCATGTTGTAGCCGGGCTGGAACTGGGAGATCAGCGGGTAGGTGCGTGTGGACGCGAGCCCGGCCACCTGGTGCGGGTCCATCGCGGGCGCCCACTGCACCACGGCGTTGCCGATGTGGTCGATCCCGCGGCGTCCTGCGCGGCCGGTGAGCTGGGTGTACTGGCCCGGGGTGAGGTCCACGTGGGCCTCGCCGTTGAACTTGACCATCTTCTCCAGCACCACGGTGCGCGCCGGCATGTTGATGCCCAGCGCCAGGGTCTCGGTGGCGAAGACGACCTTGACCAGCCCGCGTACGAACAACTGCTCCACGATGTGCTTGAACGCGGGCAGAAGCCCTGCGTGGTGCGCGGCGAACCCGCGCATCCAGGCGGTGCGCACTTGGCGGAAGTTCAGCACCTCCAGGTCCTCTTCGGGGATGCCGTCCACGCCGTCGTCGATAATCTGCTCGATCTCGGCGCGCTCCTCGGGCGTGGTGAGCTCCTTGCGCGAGCGCAGGCATTGGAACAGCGCGCCGTCGCAGCCTGCGCGGGAGAAGATGAACACGATCGCCGGCAGCATGTCCTGGCCCTGGAGGGCGGAGACAACCTCGGGCCGGCCGACGGGGCGAACCTTGTCCTGGCGGCGCGAACGCCCACTGCGCGAGCGGGAGCGAAAGCCTCTCCCCTCCTCGAAGTCACGCCGGCCCTCGTCGGAAGAGCCCGCCTCGATGCGCTCGATGGCGTGCTCGAGGCTGCGGTTGACCCGCCCGTCCGTGCCAGGCTCGAACAGCGGAAACATCTTGCGGCCAACCATCATGTATTGGCTCAGCGGCACGGGGCGGTGCTCGGAGACGATGACTTCGGTGTCGCCTCGCACTGCGTCGAGCCACTCGCCGAACTCTTCGGAGTTGGACACGGTGGCGGACAGGCCGATCAGGCTCACGGAGTCGTCGAGGTTGAGGATGATCTCCTCCCACACCGCGCCCCGGTCGCGGTCGGCCAGGTAGTGGATCTCGTCCATCACCACGTGTGTGAGCCGGTCCAGCTGGGGCGACTCCGCGTACAGCATGTTGCGTAAGACCTCGGTGGTCATCACCACGATCTCGGCGGAGCCGTTGATGCTGGTGTCGCCGGTGAGCAGGCCCACCGCGTCCTCGCCGTGCTCGGCGACTAGGTCGTGGTACTTCTGGTTGCTCAGCGCCTTAATCGGTGTGGTGTAGAAGCACTTCGTGCCGCGGTGCAGGGCGAGGGCGACGGCGAACTCGCCGACGATGGTCTTGCCCGAACCGGTGGGCGCGCACACCAGCACGCCACGGTCCTGCTCCACCGCCTGGCAGGCCTGGAGCTGGAAGTCGTCGAGAGCAAATGGCTTCGCCTCGGCGAATTCCCGCAGAAACGATGTACCAGGATCGGGGGAAAGCATGCCCCCTACAGTACGTCCCTGAAATCTGCGCCGCCCGCGTAGCCCCGCGGCGAGGAATTGTGCTGAGCTTCCGGCGCGCGCTCCACCGGAGCCGGGCGCTCAATCGGCTCCGCACCGATGCTGCTGGCGCGGCCGACGGGCGTCGGCGCTGCAATCGGGCCGGAGGCTTCCTCGTCGTCCAAGTCCATCCAGTCGGGGCGCTCGCGCTTTTGCTTGCGGTCGTTCCAGCGGCAGAACTGGAAGGCCATCTCCACCAGCAGGCAAATGGAGATAGCCAGCGCCACCATGGAGAACGGGTCCTGGCCCGGCGTCATCACCGCAGCAAAAATGAAAATACCGACAATGATAATCCGGCGCTTGTCTTTGACGTGCTCGTAGCGCAGGATGCCCAGCAGGTTGAGCATGATAATGATCAGCGGCACTTCGAAGCTGACACCGAAGATGACGATGAGCGCGAGGAGGAAGTTGTAGTACTCCCCTCCTGAAAGCGCCGCAATCTGGACCTCGGAGCCCATGGACATGAGCACGTACAGGCCCTTGTCCAGGACGAAGTACGCGAGCAGCGCACCGGAGACGAACAGCACAACCGCGATGGTGACGAAGCTGAACGTGTAGCGGCGCTCGTTCTTATGCAGGCCCGGGGTGATGAAGTTCCAGATCTGCGCCAGCCACACCGGGGACGACAGCACAAGGCCTGCCAGGGCGCCTACTTTCAGGCGCAGCATGAACATCTCAAACGGGTTAGTGGCCAGCAGGCGGCATTCGCCGTCGCCGGTGAAATCCGCCCGAAGTTCGGGCGGCAAGTTGCAGTAGGGGCCGCGGATAATCTCGCCCAGCGGCATCATGCGAGGCGGGGCGGTCTGGTACCAGATGAACCCGATGATGGTGCCGACCACAACGGCGGCCAGAGAGATGATGACGCGGCGGCGCAGCTCCTGGAGGTGCTCCACCAGCGACATCTCGCCGGTCGGGTTCTTCTGTTTCTTCGGCCTCTTAGGGGTTTTCGTGCGTGCCATCAGGCGGACTTAGCGCGGATTATTCTCCGGACGCTCCCAGAAGTCCGCCTCCTGGGCAGCGCTGCGGGTCTCCTGCGTCGGCGCGGCGTCGATTTGACGCTGCTGCGCCGGGGTTTCCGCCCCGTCTTCGTTGCGCATCTCCTTGACCTCGGACTTGAAGATGCGTGCGGAGCGACCCATGGAACGCGCTAGGTCCGGCAACTTGTTTGCGCCGAACAGCAGCAGCACGACGAAGATGACGATAATGAGCTCGGTCCATCCAATATTTGGCATGGGTTGTCCTTTCCGAAAACGGTCTAACGCGCAGATTAGTCTAACGCGTCGAGCCCGCGTTGCACGCGGGACGTGGCCTCGTCCGCGAGAGATGCGGGTTCGACGATGCGCACCCGGTCCGCCTGGCTCAGGCAGAAGCGCACCAGCCAGTCGTCGCTGCCATAGCGCATGGTCGCGGGGAGCCACTCCCCTGGCGCGCCAGCATGCTCCGGGGCATTGTCCAGCTCGATCTCCCAGTAGTCAGCCAGCCAAGTCGCGTCCGGGTGGATCAGCAACTTCGCTTGTGCTCGATCGGCCATGCCGAACGGGTCCGCTGGGTCAAAGTCAGTGTCGAAGTCGGTGGCGGCCGAAGGGGCGTCGAGAAGCTCGGCGCTTTGGATCCTGTCCAAGCGGAACGTACGCATCTCGCCGTGCTGCGCGGCGTGGAGGTAGGTCGCCCCGGATTGGTGGAACAGGCTCGCGGGGTCAATTTCGCGCTCGGTGACTGTGTCCGAAGACGCAGAGAAATACGTGATGCGCAGCTTGCGCTTGGTCGCCAGCGCTTCGGCGACGGTGCCGGCAACGCCGGCCTCACCGGTGTGTTCCGCGTCGCCGACCGCCTGCGATTTGGTCACCGCGCGGATCTTTTCGGCGGCGGTGCGCACGGCGCGGCCGTCCACGAGCCCCGGCATGGTCTCCAGGGAATCCAGCAGGATCAACAGGGCGCTGGCCTCTGCGGGCGACAGGCGCAGCGGCGTGGTCATCCCCTGGTCATCTTTGATATTGACGCCCTTCCAGGAGTACTCCAGGTCGATCATCTCGCCGGGCCCGGTGCCCACGCCGGAGAGGAACAGCAGCTCGAAATCGTCGCGCACCTGCATCGGGTCCGCGCCCAGGTCGCGGGCGATTTCCATCGGGGTCAGCCCCGGGTGGTTCGAGGAATAGGCCAGCAGGTTGAGCAGGCGCACGACGCGCTCTTGGCGCTTGAAGTCCACGGCCATCAGTTCTCCCCTTCCAGTGCAGTACGCAAAAGCTTGACGACGTCCTCACGGACCTCCAACGGCTCCACCGCGACCACGTTTCCGGCGAGGCTGGCGATGGTGCGCACGGCCCAGTCGCGGTCCACGCCGCGCAGCGTGATGGTGTCCGTCTCTCCTCCCGCGCCGACTTTGGAGGCGCGGGTGCCGCGCTGGGCGAGTTCCTCGCCGGTACCGTGGGTGACGGTGACGGTGGCGTCGATAAGCTCGCCGCGCAGTGTTTCCTCCACCAGCGCCTGCAGGTCGCCGGCGCGCTCGTGGAACGCGTCCGAGTGGCGCACCTTCTTCAGCCGGGAGACCTTTTTCAGGCGGAACACGCGCACGTCGTCGCGGTCGATGTCGTAGCCGACGAAGTAGGCGCGGTTGTTCAGGGAGACCACGCCCCACGGGTCGGCCACGCGGCGCTCCGGGTCCTTGCCGGGGGCGCGGACGAAGTCGAAGGAGATGCGCTGTTTGGCCTGGACGCACTTCACGATGGCGCGCAGCGTGTCGGGGCGCAGCTGGAAGATGTCGTTGGACACGTTCATCAGCGCTGGCGCGTCCATGGAGCGCGTCGCCCCGGAGGCGGCGAGCTTGGTCCAGCCGGAGCGGGCGAATTCGCCGAGCGAGCCCGGCTTGCTCAAATCCGCGGCAAGGCCCACCACGGAGGCCTCTTCGGCGGTGAGGTCCACGGCCGGCAGCTCGTAGAGGTCCTTGACCACCCACACTTCGCCGTCCTGGTAGCGTGCGGGCACGCCGAGGTCGCGCAGTTCGCGCACGTCGCGCTCAATCAGGTGGGTGGCGGCGTCGCGGGAGCGGCCGCCGTAGCCGTCCACGTGCTTTTGCACCCAGGCCACGTCGCGTTTGGCGGGTGAGGCCAGCAAGGCGAACGTGAGCCCGACTTGGCGCACGACCATGTCGTTGTCGTTGGCCACCGCGACCTACCCTTCTGCAGCTTCCTGTGCCCGGACCCAACCGATGAGGTCGGCCGCGGCGTCGTCCGCGATGGCGAACGGGTCCTGCAGCTCCACCGTGCGGGGTTCCGGGCGGTTGACCTTCAAGTGCACCCAGTCGACATTATGCGCAAGGCCCCGCTCGCGCACGGCGGAAAGGAACTCGCCGCGGATGGCGGCTCGCGTAGTCGCTGGCGGGTTGTCCACCGCCACCTCGATGGCGGCGTTGTCGATCCACCGCGCCGCGAGCCCCTTGCGCTCCAGCACGTAGAACAGGCCGCGCTCGGGGTTGATGTCGTGGTACGTCAGGTCGATCTGGGCGAGCTTCGGGTGGTCCCAGCCGCAGCCGAGCCGGTCTTTGAACTGGGTAAGCAGTTTGCGCTTGATCACCCAATCGATCTCAGTGTCCACGCCGGAGAAGTCCTGCGTGGCAATGGCGTCGAGCACGCGGGACCACAGGTCCACCACGCGCGCCATCTCCTCGTTCGGCGTGCCCTCGTCCGGGCGTTGTTCAAGCCAGCGCTTCGCGGCCTCGAGGGTGCGCTGCTGCACCTCGAGCGCGGTGACGGTGCCGCCCGCTGCAAGGTTGAGTTCGGTGGAGCCTGTGGGGTCGGCGGCGATGTCGCGGATATGCGCGATCGGGTCTGCGAGCTCCATGTCCGGCAAGTCGAAGCCGGCCTCCAGCATTTCGATGACCAGCAGCATCGAGCCGACTTTCAGCGCGAACGTGGGCTCGGACATGTTGGAGTCGCCCACGATCACGTGCATGCGGCGGAAACGGTGGGAATCCCCGTGCGGCTCGTCGCGGGTGTTGATGATCGGCCGGGTGCGCGTGGTGGCCGACGAGACGCCCTCCCAGACCTGGTCCGCGCGCTGGGAGATGACGAACTTCTTGTCCGCGATCTTGCCGGCGC
Organism: Corynebacterium sp. ACRQP; assembly: GCF_022345915.1. NCBI lineage: Bacteria > Bacillati > Actinomycetota > Actinomycetes > Mycobacteriales > Corynebacteriaceae > Corynebacterium > Corynebacterium sp. ACRQP. The sequence continues at coordinate 60,884 of NZ_JAKRMZ010000008.1, forward strand.
CGCAGATCAGCTGGCGCGTGATCAGAAACGGCAGCAATTGCTGGCCGAAAGATTTCAACGCGAGCTCGCGACTGATCAGGTAGTTCTCGTGCGCGCCGTAGGAATTCCCGCGCGAATCCACGTTGTTTTTGAACAGGTAGGTCGAACCCGCGAAGCCGTCGTTACGCAGCGCCTCATCGCACTGCTGCGACAACTGGTGGAAGATCCGCTCCCCCGCCTTGTCGTAGGCGAGCAGTTGACTCAGTGAGTCGCACTCCGCGGTCGCGTACTCAGGGTGTGAGCCCACATCCAAGTACAAGCGTGAAGCGTTGCCGGTGAAGACGTTCGAGCTGCGGTGCTGCGCGACCACCGGGCGAAACAGGTAGCGCGCGACTTCCTCGGGCGTGAGCACCTGGCGCGAGCCGTCGTAGGCGGCCACGCCGAACTCTGTTTCCACGCCCATCACGCGGCGCGGGTAGCTGGTTGCCAGCTTACTGCCCGCCCTTCTGCACAAACGACTTCACAAACTCCTCCGAGTTGGAGTCCAGCAGCGCGTCGATCTCGTCGAGCAGGTCGTCGGTGCCGGAGGTGTTGATCTGGGCCTGGCCGGCAGATTCCGCGGCGATATCTTCGCCGTGGTTGTCCCCGCCGCCACCGGAAGCGTGTGTTTGTTGCGTAGCCATAGATGCAACCTTAGCGTTCTGGAGCCAGCCCCAGGCCGGAAAGCAGCTCGCGTGTTGTCGCGGATGTTTCGATCAGCTCCCCCACGTCCGCTTTGGTGTGGCTGCCTAGCAGATCCAGCGGCACCCGGTAGAGCTGCCCGTCCACGGTAAAGAGCATGGACTGCCAGTTCGAGGCCGTTAAGTCCTCGGCGAACTTCTCGCCCGCGCGACCCCGGAAGTACGCGCGGGTGTCCTCGGGCGGGTGTGCCGCGGCGCGCGCGATCTCCTCGGCGCTGACCATCGTGCGCATTGCGCCTTTGCGCACCAGCGCGTGATACAGCGAGCTCTCGGGGTCGATGTCCGCGTACTGCAGGTCAATCGCCTGCAGCTTCGCCTGCGTCGCCCCGCGCTGCTCAAACCTGCGCACCAGCGCCCACTTCGCCGTCCAATCCAGCCGGTCGGCGGTGGACAGCGGGTCGCGCTCAAGGTCGTCGAGGACCTCACCCCACAGTGTGAGCACTTGCTTATCGACGTCGCTCCGCCCCTCACACCTTCTCCTGTATTTACGGAGGATAGAGATCGCGGACAACCTTTGGCCGTCGAGAAGCTCGAGCTCATGTGTGAGTGTGGGGTCGTGGCTGACCGCCTTGATTTCCTCGACCGGGTTTTTCAGGCGCAGGTCGCTAAAGTCCACGCCAGCCTCGATCGCGTCGAGCACCAGCGAGGCCATGCCGAGTTTGAGGAAGTTGGAGAACTGGCTCATGTTTGCGTCCCCCACGATGACGTGCAGGCGGCGGAAATCCTCTTCCGGTGCGTGTGGCTCGTCGCGCGTGTTGACGATGCCTCGGTTGAGCGTCGTCTCCAGCGAAACCTCCTGTTCGAAGTAGTCCGCGCGCTGCGAGATTTGGAGGCCGGGCTTTTCCGATTCCTGGCCGATGCCCACGCGTCCCGCACCGATGATGACCTGGCGGGTGACGAAGAACGGGATCAGCGCCTGGGTGAGGATTTCGAAGTTGGTGTGGCGCGAGTACAGGTAGTTCTCGTGGCTGCCGTAGGAGCGGCCCTTGCCGTCGACGTTGTTTTTGTAGAACTTCAGCGGCGGGCATGGCTCGTGCTTGGCCAGCACGGAGACCTGCTGCTCCCACAGCTCCCGGATGCACGCGGCGGCGTCGTTGAGGACGATGTCGCCGGCGGCGTCATAGACCATCGCGTCAAACGCGTTGGAGCACTCCGGGCTGGAGTACTCCGGGTGCCCGTGGTCGACGTAGTAGCGGGCGCCGTTGGTGGTGACCACGTTGGCCACTCCGATCGCGTTCGCGTCCACGACCGGCACGCTGCGGTAGCGCTGGAGGTCGAAGCCTCGGGTGTCCTTCAGCGGCGCCTCCTCTGCATAGTCCCAGCGGGTGCGGGCCTGGGTGCGCAGCGCCGCGTAGGCGACCACCGCGTGCGTGGAGGTGACCAGGGGGCTGATCTGCGGGTTGTCCGGGCAGGTGATGCCATACTCCGTCTCGGTTCCCAAGTAACGCGTCATAGATGTCGAGCCTACAGGCGTGTCCGTGTTTGGAAGATAATACGATCAGACGTATTTTATTTAGCTATGACTTCCGCAACACAGCCCGGTGCGGCCGCGCCGCAGACCGAGCGCAAGTTCTTCGGCCAACCCTGGGGGCTGGCCAACCTCTTCGGCATTGAACTGTGGGAGCGCTTCAGCTTCTACGGCATGCAGGCGCTGTTGGCCTACTACATGTACTACTCGACGACCGAAGGTGGCCTCGGCATCGACAAATCCACCGCGCTGAGCCTGGTCGGCGCCTATGGCGGCTTCGTGTACATGATGGCGCTCGTCGCCTCCTTCGTCGGCGACCGCCTCCTCGGCGCGGAACGCACCCTGTTCTACTCGGCAATCCTGGTCATGATCGGCCACATCGTGCTCGCTCTCGTGCCGGGCGCCGCCGGCCTGGCCATTGGTCTGGTGTGTGTGGGCATCGGCTCCGGCGGCGTGAAGACGGCGACCCAGGTGGTTCTCGGCGACCTGTACACCCGCGAGGACCCGCGCCGCGACGCAGGCTTTTCCATCTTCTACATGTCTGTCAACATCGGCGGACTGCTCGGCCCCGCGATTACGGGCCGGGTGTGGGGCATGGCCGGCTTCCACTGGGGCTTCGGCCTCGCCGCCATCGGCATGGCCATCGGTCTGGTGCAGTACACGCTCATGCGCAAGTCCACCATCGGCGCAGCCGGCTCCGAGGTGCCCAACCCGCTGCCGCGCTCGAAGTGGGCTCCGGTTGGTTTCGGTGCGCTGGCAGTCGTGGCAATCGTCGTCGGGTTGCTCACCACCGGCATTCTGCCGCTGGACATGCTGAGCTGGGTCGTTTTCGCCATCGCCCTTGCTGCGACGGTCATCCTGCTGTGGGAGATGTTCGCGTCCGACAAGGTCACCGCCCACGAGAAGTCGCGCCTGACCGGCTACATTCCGCTGCTCGCGGGCTCCGTGGCGTTCTTTGCCATCTTCCAGTCGCAGTTCACCGTGGTGGCGCTGTACACCGACCAGCGCGCGAACCTGGACTTCTTCTGGACTGAGCTCGAGCCCGCGCAGGTGCAGTCCTTCAACCCGCTGTTCATCATCATCTTCGCCCCGATCTTCGCCGCCAGGTGGACGAAACTCGGCGAGCGCCAGTGGGCGTCTGCGACCAAGTTCGGCGTGGCCAACATCATCATCGGCCTGTCGCTGTTCATCTTCCTGCCGTACGTGGGCAAGGGCGAGAACTCCACCCCGCTCGCAGTGCTGGTGCTGATCCTGTTCCTGTTCACCATGGGTGAACTCCTGCTGTCGCCGGTCGGCAACTCGCTGGCCACCAAGGTCGCCCCGGTGGCGTTCAAGTCGCGCCTGTTCGCGGTGTGGCTGATGTCGGTGTCCATGGGCACCGCGCTGTCTGGCGTGCTCGGCTCGCTGTACAACCCGGACGACGCGGCCGCGGAGCGCATCTTCTTCCTCACGCTGTCCGCGATCACTATCGTGCTCGGGTTGGTCCTCATCGCGATCAGCCGTTGGGTCGTGCGCAAGTTTGGGGACGTGCGCTAGGCGGAGCTGACGTCGCAAAGCAAAAGCTCGTTACTCGCACATCGTTGATCGCCTCTCGGGGATGCGGACAAATTCTTGGAGTGCATTTGGGGGACTTTGTCTCGTTGTTATGCACTCAGTGCTTGTCGGTGTTCGGCGATGGTGGTGTACCCGTCGCCGAGTGTCGACTTCAATCGTCTGTGAATGTAGAAGTCGATGTAGGTGTCAATATAGTCGCGCATTTGCTCCACCGTCATCGTTGACACCACAGGCCTGCCTTTGAGCAGTTCTTGTTTCATCGTGCCGAAGAACCCTTCGGTGCGCGCGTTGTCGCCGCTGGTGGCTTTGCGTGACAGTGACGGGATGTATCGCCACCGGTTGTCGCACCACGCATCGGCCTGGCAGTCGGGGCAATCCAGGATGTTGTGGGTGTGGTCGGTGATCAGGCTGACCCAGCGTTCACTGCGGTAGAGCCCGCCACGATCGGAATGGATAATCGGTTGCGCACCGTCGGGTTTTACCTCGTCGATTCGCGCGATCATCTCGGCGACCAAGTCGTGATTCGGCGACGTCGACATGGTGACCGCAATCGGCATCCCGTCGTAGAAATCGATCGCTGCCGACAGGAACAACTTCCCGTCTGGGCAGTGGATTTCGGTGACGTCGGTGCCGATTTTCTCCCACGGGGCATCCGCGTGGAAATCGTGGGTCAGCCCCTGAGCGTCGGCGTGGTCGATGAAATACTGCGACGGTGCAACAACCGGCCGGGCCACATCCACATCCGCATCCCCGTCATCGTCGCTGTTGCTGGTTGGGGTGATCAGCAGCAGGTTTGCCGGTTTGTGGTCGGTTTCACCGGTGTAGGAGGAGTACTTGCCAGACGCCTTCGCCGGCGGGCGGCACCCAAGCTCTTGCATGAGAGTGCGCACGATCTTTTCCGACACCGTATGCCCCATGATCTTTAACCAGGCGTGGATGCGCCGGTAGCCGTAGCTTTGCCCGGATTCGGCTGCTGCCTGCAAGATCAGCGGTTTGAGTGCAGCGTGGCGCTGTTCGCGCTGGTGCACCACCTTGGTGTGGGTGTGTCGGTGGTAGTAAAACGTCGACTGCGCAATCCCGACAACCGCGCATGCTCGAGCGATGGAAAACCCGTGGGCGTCCGTGAGGGCAACCACCACAGCGGCTTTCGCCGCGGTGGACAGCTCACCGTCACGGACGCCGTCTTTTCCCCGCGACTCACCGTCGCTCATGAGCACTTGGATAATGGCGTCTTTGACCGTTTCCCGGTCGCGCATCTCAACAACGAGCTTTTTCAGCTCGTCCATGTCACTGGGTAAATCAGCGATATCGTCTATCGGCCCAGGCCCTGGCAGCCACTCGTTGACTGGCCGGGGTGGTTTCTTCGCATTGGCTGCCTCATCGACTCGCTGCTGCTGATGGTTGCGTTGGACTTTGCGGTGTTTGCTCACGCGTTCCATTGTCGCCGCAAACGCCTCGTCGAATGTCATCGACGCTGCCGAATCGCGTTCGTCATCGTCGGGCCAATACCGCTTCGTCCAGGTCAGTGCCGCGGTGTCGTGGACATCGAACTCTACAGCGATGTCACGCACTGTCGCCTGCGAGGTCAATCTGCGTGCGACAACTTTTGCGATGGTCTCAGCGTCGTAGGCGCGTCTGGCACCGTCCAAGCTCTGGCCACGGCGCTTGGCCGCAACCCAGTTGCCGACCGTGGCCACCGACGGTCGGCGACCACACGCGCCTTCAGCCCAGTCGCAGACCTCACGGGCAGACGACCCGGCCAAAAACCTCTCAACCGCACCAACGCGGATATCAGATGGAAAACCTGCGGGCATCGGAATACCTTCCAGCCCCCAACACTCCAACTTTTTGTCCGCGCTCCCCTCAGAGGGCAATAACGAGGTGCAGGTAACGAGCTTTACGCGTTGAATGCTCTACCAGCCGCGCTCGGCCAGGCGGTGCGGCGCCGGGAGGTCGGCGACGTTGATGCCCACCATCGCCTCGCCCAGTCCGCGGGACGCCTCGGTCACCGCGGCGATGTCGTTCCAGTTCTGGGTCGCCTTGACCACAGCCTTGGCGCGGGCTTCTGGGCTGTCGGACTTGAAGATGCCGGAGCCGACGAATACGCCGTCCGCGCCGAGGTGCATCATCAGCGCCGCGTCAGCCGGAGTAGACACGCCGCCGGCAACCAGCAGCGGCACCGGGAGCTTGCCGTGCACCGCCACGTAGGCCACCAGCTGGTACGGCGCCTGCAGCTCCTTCGCCGCGACGAAGAGCTCGTCGTGGTTGCCGTTCCAGATTGCTTGCAGGGACGCGATCTCGCCTTTGATGGTGCGGATGTGCTTGGTGGCTTCCGAGACGTCTCCGGTGCCTGCCTCGCCCTTGGAGCGGATCATCGCCGCGCCCTCGTTCACGCGGCGCAGCGCCTCGCCCAGGTTGGTTGCACCGCACACGAACGGCACCGAGAAATCGGTCTTGTCAATGTGGTTGACGTAGTCGGCCGGGCTCAGGACCTCGGACTCGTCGATGTAGTCCACGCCGAGGTTCTCGAGGATCTTCGCCTCCATGTAGTGGCCGATGCGCGCCTTTGCCATGACGGGGATGTCGACCGCCTCGATGATGCCCTCGATCAGGTCCGGGTCCGACATGCGGGCCACACCGCCCTGCGCGCGGATGTCGGCCGGCACGCGCTCAAGCGCCATGACTGCGGAGGCGCCGGCGTCCTCGGCGATCTTGGCCTGCTCGGGCGTGACGACGTCCATGATCACGCCGCCGATGAATTTCTGGTTCAGCTGTTCTACATCAGACATACCGCTTAGTCTGCCCCGGCAACTGGTAGATTCCAAGTGCCAGTTCTATTTAGTTTCTTTGGACCAGTTGATGCTGCTGCACATCTCCCGCGACCGCCCAACGCCCATCCCCGCGCAGATCGCCGCGGGCATCCGCGACGCTGTCGCCAGCGGGGCGCTCTCACCTAACGACGCCATCCCGTCCACTCGAGCCCTCGCCGAGCAGCTCGGCGTGTCCCGCGGCAGCGTAGTCACCGCGTACGACCAGCTCGAAGGTGAGGGCTACCTTCTGACCAGCCAGGGCGCCCCGACGCGGATCCACCCGGACCTCACCGTCGCGGCGCCGTTACCCCAACCCACCGGCGGCTCGCCTGCCCGCACAACCCCGAAGGCACGCATCTCCTTGAAGCCCTCGCCCGGCAGCGCGGGCACCATCCGCCCCGCAACCTGGCGTAAGGCGTGGCGCGAGGCCGCAGCGGAACCCAGCAACGCGGTGGACAAGTCCGGTGAGCCGGAGCTGCGCCACGCCGTTGCCGAGCACCTCCGCCTCGCCCGAAGCATGCGCGTGTCCCCGGACCAGATCGTGGTCACCGGCGGCTCACGCGAGGGGCTCATGTGCATCCTGACTGCTCTCGGCCCTAGCCTGCGGGTCGGCGTGGAAGACCCCGGGCACCCGGGACTGCGTCGCGTGATCCCGCTCGCCGGCCACGAGATCGTGGAATGCGCAACCGACACCGACGGCATCGTGGTCGACGAACTCCCAGACTCCCTCGACGCCCTGCTGGTCACCCCGTCGCACCTTTACCCTTTCGGCGGCGCTATGCCCGCCGCCCGCCGTGTGGAGTTGCTCGAGTGGGCCGCGCGCACCAGCACCGTGGTAATCGAGGACGACTTCAACACTGAACTGCGCTACCGTATCTCCCCGCAGCCTGCGCTGTCCTCGCTGGCCACCCGCGCGGACGTGCTCACACTCGGCACGTTTTCCACGCTGCTCTCCCGCGAGCTCGCCGCCGGCTACGTCGTGGCCTCGCCAGCGACCGCCGAGGCTTTGCGCGAGGTCCGCAGCGTCCTCGGCATGCCGGTTTCCTCCGTCACCCAGCGGGCGATCGCGCACTTGCTTAACGACGGCGTCGCCCGCCGCGCATCCCGCGCCGTCCACCGGGGATTAGCGCAGCGCCGCGAAGTGCTGAACGAGCAACTAGTCCCGCTGTTCGAAGATGCCCGACTCGCGCCCGGCGACGGCGCTGATCTGACTGTGCGTTTCGGCACCCGAGAAGATCGGGACGAGTTTGAAACGCGTCTGCTTGAGGCCGGTGTCGAATCCGGGCACGAATCCACGTTGTGGACCAACAGCGGCGACGGCTTAGTGCTGAGCTTTGCTCACCTCACCGCCGGCGATTTCGATGTCGCTGTCGACACAGTTGCCCAGACGATAGCTACGCTGGGCCGAGCTTAGACGTGATCCGAAAGAGGGACGGAGATGGACGAGACCAGCTACCTACTGAACTCACCTGCAAATGCACGGGCGCTGCGCGAGCGTCTCGTTCGTCTTGAAGGCAACGTCGCCGAGCGCAAGGAACTCGCATCCGACGCAACAAGCTTTGCGGGTCAACACTTTGATGTCGTTGTCGTCGGAGGCGGATTCGCCGGGACCGCGGCAGCGATCAATCTCGCGCGAGCGAACAGGAAGGTATGCCTCGTGGACGCGGGTACGCCTAGGAACCGCAACAGTGAGCACATGCACGGCGTGATCGGTCTCGACGCAGCGAATCCCTCCGCACTGCTTGCCTGCGGCCACGCCGAGTTCGTGTCGTACTGGGGCCTTCTCATCGATGGACGCGTAGAAACCCTAGAACACATGGCCACGGGCGATTGGTCCGTGAAGCTTGCGTCAGGCGAAGCCTCCACGGCTTCGCAGGTGCTGGTTGCAACCGGAATCACGGATGTGCTTCCCGAAGTGCCTGGGTTGAGCGAGATGTGGGGAACCCGTGTCTTTCACTGCCCCTACTGCCACGGGTACGAAGTCAACGGCAAGAACCTCGGTGTCGTCGGAGGCAAGAACCCGGGGTTCACCACCAGGATCGCAACGTTGCTGACCAAGTGGGCCTCCAGCGTCACGCTTTACGCCAACGGGATGGACCTGTGCCCAGAACAGCGCGAACGCCTTGAACAGTGCGGGGTCGCTCTCGTCATCGATGACGTATCGCGAGTTTCACCAGCCACTGACGACGACCACGCCGTCGAGATCGCCACTGGCTCAGAGTCGGTTCATTATGACGCCTGCTTCACTGGTCCGGAGTTCAAGCCGAACGACGAACTCCTCCGGGGAGCTGGCTGCACTGTTGCAGATGGCTGGGTCCAGGTGGAAGGAGGAAAGACCTCACAGCCTGGACTGTGGGCGGTCGGCAACGTAGTTAGCTCGCCGGATCAGGTCTCTCAAGCGCTCGGATCGGGTGCCGCCGTGGCTATCGCCATCGACCAGCATCTCTTCGACCAGAACTAGACGACGGAAAGTGGCCCCGCTACCCAATGACCTCTGCGGCGACGACGCGCTTGCCGTGGCGACCAGTGATCCGCGCCCACTCGTCCGGGTTGGCGGTGTTCGGCATGTCCTCGCTCTCGTCCTGCTCGGCGCGGACAGCCTGGCGCAGGTGCTCCGTCGTCAGGCCGGCGGTGGACACGCCCGAGAGGTGGTCCTTGATGGCCAGCTTCTTGGCGCGGTCCACCACGTTGGCGATCATCGCGCCGGAGACGAAGTGGTGGTAGTGCAGGGTTTCGGCGGAGCCGTCGACAAGCTCTAAGCGCACGAAGGGACGCGGGGCGAACATGGCGTCGGCGGTGGCGTCGATAAGCACCTCGCGCGGGGACGCAAGCGGGACCCCGTCGGTGATGTAGCGCGCGAGGATGTCTTTGGCTTCGTCTTTGTTGGGGCGCGAGACCCGGATTTTGATGTCCAGGCGGCCGGGGCGCAGGATGGCCGGGTCGATGAGTTCCTCGCGGTTCGTCGCACCGATGACGATGACGTTGGCGATGTCCTCCACGCCGTCGATCTCCGTGAGCAGCTGCGGCACCACCGTGGTCTCCATGTCGGAGGACACACCCGAGCCGCGGGTGCGGAAGATGGATTCCATCTCGTCGAAGAAGACGATCACCGGGTTGCCACCGGCGGCGAGTTCCCGGGCGCGCTCGAAGATCAGGCGGATGCGACGCTCGGTCTCGCCGACGAACTTGTTCAAAAGCTCGGGGCCCTTGACGTTGATGAAGTGCGCCTGTCCCCCGTCGCCGATGCGCTGCGACAGTGAATTCGCCACCGCCTTGGCAATGAGCGTCTTGCCGCAGCCGGGTGGGCCGTACAGCAGCAGGCCCTTTGGCGGGCGCAGGTCGTAGGCCTGGTAGAGCTCCGGGTGGGAAAACGGCAACTCCACGGAATCCTGGATCGTCTCGATCTGGGAGGCCAAACCGCCGATGTCCGCGTAGGTGACGTCCGGGACCTCGTCGAGCGAAAGCTGGTTGACCTCGGTTTTCGCGATGCGCTCAAACGCGTAGCCGGCAGACGCGTTGACTAGCACCGTGTCGCCGGCGCGGGCGGCGTGGCGCAACGGCTCGGCGAGCATGACGATCGATTCCGCGCCCTGCTGGTCCGCCACAATCGCGCGGTCCCCGCCGACGCGCTCGACCATGGTGGCCAACTGACCGGTGGGGTCGAAACCGCAGGTCTCCACCACAATCGTGCCTTCGCCCAGCCGCACGAGCGTGCCGGGAACAAGCTTGGACGGGTCCACCAGCGGCGAGACCTTCAGCCGCATGCGCCGGCCGGTGGTGTGCACCTCCGCCTCTCCGCTGCGCGGGGCGGGCGCGAGGTAAATCCCGTACGTCGATGCCGGCTCGTTGAGCTCCTCGACCTTCGCGTATAAGTCGTTGAGCTTGTCGCGGCTGACTTTCAGCAGCTCAGCGAGCTTCTCGTTGCGCGACCCGAGATCGCGGTTCTTGCGCTTGAGCTCGCGCAGCTCCGGTCCGAAGGCATCGTCGTGGATTTCAGGCATACGTTCGAGCCTACATAGGAGCGGGAGGCTTATCGACGAGCTTTGCGCTGCGGCCGCGGCGGCGTCACCCCGTCGGCAAGCCGGCGCGTCCACACGAGGAATGCCGTGTGCGCGTTCATGCGGTGCTCCGGGCGCGTGGCAAGGCCGTCGACCTTCCATTCGCGCAGCAGGGTTTCCCACGCGCGCGGCTCGGTGAAGCACTTCGCCTCGCGGATGGCCTCCATGATGTTCATCAGCTGCGGCACGGTAGCCACGTAGGTCATGAACACGCCGCCCGGGATGAGCACGTTTTTCACGGTGTCGATGAAGTGCCACGGCTCCACCATGTCCAAAATGACGCGGTCGACCTGCCCATCCAGGTCCTCCGGGGTGACCTCGCCGAAGTCGCCGAGACGCGGGGTCCACCACTCGGGCTCGCCGCCGAAGTAGTCGGCGACGTTGTCTTTGGCGAAGGCCAGGTGGTCGTCGCGGATCTCGTAGGAGTAGACGTGGCCCTCCGGGCCCACGGCGCGCAGCAGCGACATGGTCAGCGCGCCGGAGCCTGCGCCCGCCTCGAGCACCCGCGCGCCCATGAAGATGTCGCCCTCGACCAGGATCTGGGCGGCGTCCTTCGGGTAGATCACCGCGGCGCCGCGGGGCATGGACAGCACGTGGTCCACCAGCAGGTGGCGGAAGCACAGGTAGTCGGAGCCGAGCGTCGACTTCACCACGGTGCCCTCATCGGCGCCGATGATGTCGTCGTGGCTGACTATGCCTTTGTGCGAGTGGAACTGCCCGCCCTCTTTGAGCTCGATGGTGAAGTGGCGGCGCTTCGCGTCTGTGAGCTGCACCTTGTCGCCTGGCTGGAACGGTCCCGAATACATGGCGGTAAGTATGCCCTACTGCGCGGCCGCATAAAAAGCCGTCAGCGCGCGCACGAAGTAGTCCATGTCGTCCACGCCGCACAGCTCGCGCGCCGAGTGCATGGACAACAGCGGCACGCCGACGTCCACCGTCGGCAGGCCCAGGCGTGTCGACGAAATCGGCCCGATGGTGGACCCGCACGGCACCGCATTGTTGCCGACGAACGTCTGGTGCGGCACGCCCGCCGCACGGCAGGCCAGGATCCACTCCGTCTCCGTGGCGGCGTTGGAGGCGTAACGCTGGTTCGCGTTGATCTTCAGCACCGGACCCTTGTTCACCAGCGGGTGGTGTGTGGGGTCGTGCTTGCCCGGGTAATTCGGGTGCACGGCGTGGGCCGCGTCGGCGGAGACTTGGATGGAACCCGCGATGATCTCGGCCGGGTCGCCGAAGCCTTGCGCCACCTTGGTCAGCACACGCTCCAGCAGCGGGCCTCCGGCGCCGGCGGTGGATGCGGAGCCGACCTCCTCGTGGTTGAAGGCCGCCAGCACCAGGATGTCCTCGGCGTCGTCCTTCGCCGCGAGCATCGCTTCCATGGAGGCCCAGACACTGGTGAGGTTGTCTAGGCGACCCGCTGCCAGCAGGTCGCCGATGACCTCGCCACGCTGCGCGTCAGCGGTGATGAGCTCGTGCGCCACGATGTCGCTGGCGCTGATGCCCGCGGACTCCGCGGCCAAGTCCAACAGCGGACGGTCCACGCCCAGGATGGGCTGGGTGTGCACCTGGCGGTCAATCTCCGGAACGTCGCCGCGGTAGAGGTGGATGGCCAAGTTGGGCACGCGCGCGACCGGGCCTGTGTTGACCAGGTGCTCGGTGCGGTCCGCGGTGACCACGCGGCCGGCAAACGTGAGGTCGCGGTCGAACCAGCTGGCCAGAATCGGCCCGCCGTAGACCTCCACCGGAACCTGGCGGAAGCCCTCGCGCACCACGTCCGGGTCCGGCTTGGCCATCAGCCCCGGCGAATCGGTGTGGGAGCCCACCACCCGGAAACGCGGGCGGGCATTTTCGGGTACCCACCAGGCGACCACGGCGCCGTCGCGCACGATGAGGTGGCCGCCGGGGGCGTGTGCGTCGTCGTCAAGCGAAAAGCCCTCCGCCTGCAACCTTGAGGCGACGTTGCTCGCGGCGTGGAATGCGGAGGGACTCTCGGCGATGAAATCGATGAACGGCTGTGTCATGGCTCCACTCTATGATGTTGGGCACCATGTCTGATGCCAGCACTCCCCCACGCCCACTAGCCATCTCGCCGTCGCGCGCCTCCGACTACAAGCGCTGCCCGCTGCAGTACAGGCTGCGCGCCATCGACAAGATTCCGGAACCGTCCACGGAGGCGCAGGTCAAAGGCACGCTGGTGCACGCCGTGCTGGAAGAGATGTTCGCCTGGCCGCGCGAGGAGCGCACCTACCCGGCGGCGGTAAAAAGGCTGAAGCCGAACTGGGAGAAGATGCGCGAAGAGGATCCCACTTGTGCGGAGCCGGTCGAGGACGAGTACCAGTTGCTTGTGGACGCTCGCACGTTGCTGCGCGGCTACTTCACCATGGAAAACCCGCTGGGCTTCGACGCGCACGCCCAGGAGATGCCGGTGGACTTCACGCTGCCGAACGGGGTGCCGGTCCGCGGATTCATCGACCGCGTGGATATCGCGCCCACTGGTGAGGTGCGCGTGGTCGACTACAAAACCGGCAAGAAGCCGCTGCCACGGTACTCGCAGGACGCGCAGTTCCAGATGCGCTTCTACGCGCTGGTGTACTGGCGCATGTTCGGGGTTGTGCCCACGCAGCTGAAGCTGATGTACCTGAAGGTGATGGACTCGATGATCCTCGCCCCCTCGCGCGAGGAACTGGAGTACTTCGAGCGCGATCTGGCGGAGCTGTGGTGGAAGATCGAGGCCGACGGTAAATCAGGCAACTTCCGCCCGCAGCAGTCCAAGCTGTGTGGGTGGTGCGCCTTCCAGCACCTATGCCCGGTCTTTGGCGGCACTCCCCCGGCCTACCCAGGGTGGCCGGGGTCGCGGGCGGAGGCGCGTAGCGACGGCGGCGCCCCCGAGGCCGGGCCCGAGGCCTAGAACAGGCCGGAGACCACGCCGTCGGCGTCGACGTCGATGTTGTTGGCGGCCGGCTGCTTGGGCAGGCCCGGCATGGTCATGACGTCGCCGGTGAGCACGAGCACGAAACCGGCGCCGGTGCGCGGGACGATGTTGCGCACGTGCAGCGTGTGGCCCTCCGGTGCGCCGAGCTGGGTCGGGTCGTCCGAGAAGGAGTACTGCGTCTTGGAGATGCACACCGGCAGATTGTCAAAGCCGTTGTCTTTGAGCGTCTGCAGGTCCTTCAGCGCCGCGGCCGAGTACTGCACGTCGGCGGCGCGGTAGATCTCCTTGGCGATGGTCTCGATGGACGCCTCCACGCCTTCGGCCGGATCGTAGAGCGGGTGCGAGGTGCCCTCGGTGAGGTTGTCCAGCAGAGTCTGAGCGAGCTCGAGCGCACCGTCGCCGCCCTTGGCCCACACGTCCGCCTCAGCCAGCGCGATGCCGTTAGCCTTGGCCCAGTTCTTCAGGAAGTCCAGCTCGGCCTCGGAATCGGTGGAGAAACGGTTGAGCGCAACCACCGGGGTCACGCCGAACTTGCGCACGTTTTCCACGTGGCGCTCGAGGTTGACAATGCCCTCCTCCAGCGCGGCGACGTTCTCGTTCGAAAGCTCCGCCTTGGCCACGCCAGCGTTGTGCTTGATGGAGCGCACCGTGGCCACGATGACGGCGCCGGCGACGTCGAGCTCGCCGTAGCGTGCCTTGATGTCGAAGAACTTCTCCGCGCCCAGGTCGGAGCCGAAGCCGGCTTCCGTGAGCACGATGTCCGCGTACTGCTGGGCGGTGCGGGTGGCAATCAGGGTGTTGCAGCCGTGGGCGATGTTGGCGAACGGCCCGCCGTGGATGAACGCCGGGGTACCGCCGAGGGTCTGCACGAGGTTCGGGTTGACAGCGTCCTTGAGCAGCGCGGCCATCGCGCCCTGGGCGCCGAGGTCGCCGGCGGTGACCGGCTTCTTGTCGTAGGTCAGGCCGATGGTGATGTCGGCCAGGCGCTGCTTGAGGTCATCCAGGTCCGTGGCCAGACCCAGAATCGCCATGATCTCGGAGGCGGCGGTGATGGTGAAGCCGGTCTCCGCCGGCACACCGTGCGCCGGGCCGCCCAGGCCGGTGACCACGTTGCGCAGCGCGCGGTCGTTGACGTCCAGGCAGCGCTGCCAGGTCACCCGGCGCGGGTCGATGCCGAGGGCGTTTCCCTGGTGGATGTGGTTGTCGATGAGCGCGGCCAGCGTGTTGTTGGCGCTGGTGATCGCGTGGAAATCGCCGGTGAAGTGCAGGTTGATCTGCTCCATCGGTACCACCTGGGAGTATCCGCCGCCCGCGGCGCCGCCCTTGATGCCCATCACCGGGCCGAGCGACGGCTCGCGCAGCGCGACCATGGCGTTCTTGCCCAGCTTCGCCAGCGCGTCCGTCAGGCCGATCAGCGTGGTGGACTTGCCCTCGCCCGCAGGCGTCGGCGAGACACCGGTGACCACGACGAGCTTGCCCGGCGTGTTCCCCGGGTTCTGGGCGATGTCCACCTTGGCCATGTGCTTGCCGTACGGGATCAGCGCATCGTCGGACACACCTGCCTTCGCGGCGATCTCCGTGATTGGGGCGAGCGAGTGGGCCTGGGCAATTTCGACGTCAGTCAACGGTTGTGCAGTCATGCACCTCACACTACAACGGCGCCGATGGCATAACCCAGAATCACGCTGACAAAGATGCACACCACACCCGGAACGAGGAACGGGTGGTTAAACACATACTTGCCAATGCGGGTGGAGCCGGTGTCGTCCATCTCTACCGCGGCGAGCAGCGTCGGGTACGTCGGCAGCACGAACAGCGCGGAGACGGCCGGGAAGGCGGCGAGCGCGGTCAGCGGGCTCACGCCAATCGCCAGCGCCGCCGGGATGAGCGCCTTGGCCGTCGCGGCCTGCGAGTACAAAAGCGATGCGGCGACGAAGAGCACGACCGCGAGCAGCCACGGCTTCGCGGTGAGCACGTCGCCGGCGATGCTTTGGATGTCTTCGATGTAGTAGTTGATAAACGTCGTGCCCAGCCAGGCCACGCCGAGCACGCACACACAGGCGGACATGCCGGAGCGGAACACCTGGGTGTTTAAGATCTCCGCCGCTGTCGTGCGCGTGACCAGCACGATGGCGGCCGCGGCGCCAAGCATGATGGCCATGATCGCTTCGTTGCGCGGGATGGTCGGGTCCGCAATCAGCCCAACCTGCTCCGAGATCAACGTGGCGTAGACCATCACGATCACAATCGCGGCGAGGAAGATGCCCACTGAGGCTTTCGCGCCTTGGGGCGGGACGTAGTGCTCGCGCGATGCGGGCTTTGCGACGAGACCGTCGGCCACCCGCTGGCGGTAGACCGGATCATCCTCCAGCTCCGCGCCGGACTTGTTGGCAATCCACGCCATGGGGAAGATCGCGAAGAACGTCGCCGGGATCATCACCGCCAGCAGTTGGAGGTAGCCCACGCCGAGCGGTTCCAGCGCCGAGGCCATGAACACCACCGCGGCGGAGATCGGCGAGGCGACAATGGCCATTTGGGACGCAATGACGGCAGCCGACAGCGGGCGCGAGGGCCGCACCTTGCCTTCCTTTGCCACCTCCACGATGACGGGCATGGTGGAAAACGCGGTGTGGCCGGTGCCGGCGAGCACCGTCATCAGCCAGGTGACAATCGGGGCGTACACCGTGATGCGCTTCGGGTTGCGGCGCAAGAAGCGCTCGGCCAAGTCCACCAGGTAGTCCATGCCTCCGGCGAGCTGCATCGCTGAGATGGCCGCGATGACGCACATGATGATGCCGATGACATCGAATGGGATGGCCTCTGCACTGACCGGCATCCCGGTTGCGCCGAGCAGCAGCACCCCGAGACCGCCGGCGAAGCCGATGGCGATAGAGCCCATCCGAGCGCCCACCACAATCGCCCCAAGGAGGATGATGATGTGGACGGCGAGTAACACGGCGGGCTCCTTCAGACAGTTATTAGGTCATCCCATTATCTGTCCGAAGGAGCCCGAAATGAAAATGCGGCCGGTGTGATGTTGCCTACGCCTCCAGGCTCGGCTCGTCGTCGACGTAGAGCTTGCCCCGGTACTCCGGGTGCATGAGGTTTTCCTTGCTCAGCAGCTTCTGCAGGTCCTCTTCCTCGATGAGCCCCTTCTCCAGCACCAAGTCGTAGACGCTCTTGCCAGTTTCCGCGGCCTCGCGGCCGATCAGGTCGCCGTTGTGGTGTCCGATCACCGGGTTGAGGTAGGTGATGATGCCGATGGAGTTGGTCACGTACGCCTCGCACACCTCCTTGTTGGCGGTGATCCCGGTGACGCACTTCTCGCGCAGCGTCTTCGCCGCGTTTGCCAGCAGGCGGATGGACTCGAACAGGGACTGGCCGATCACCGGCTCCATCACGTTGAGCTGGAGCTGGCCCGCCTCGGAAGCCATGGAGATGGTCACGTCGTTGCCGAAGACCTTGAAGCAGACCTGGTTGACCACCTCGGGGATGACCGGGTTGACCTTTGCCGGCATGATCGAGGAGCCCGCCTGGCGCTCCGGCAGGTTGATCTCGTTGAGGCCGGCGCGCGGGCCGGAGGAGAGCAGGCGCAGGTCGTTGCAGATCTTGGACAGCTTCATCGCGGCGCGCTTGATGGCACTGTGCATCATCACGTAGCCGCCGGTGTCGGAGGTCGCCTCGATCAGGTCCGGGGACGCCTGGATGTCCAGACCGGTGACCTCGCGCAGCGCGGAGACCACCTGGTCGCGGTAGCCGCTCGGGGTGTTGATGCCGGTGCCGATGGCGGTAGCACCCAGGTTGACCTCCAGCAGCGAGTCGGCCGCGCCGCTGATGGTGCGCTGCTCCTCGGCGAGGTTGGCGCCGAAGGCGGTGAATTCCTGGCCCAGGGTCATCGGGACAGCGTCCTGAAGCTGGGTGCGGCCCATCTTGATGATGTCGGCGAACTCATCGCCTTTCGCACGCAGCGCCTTCTGCAGCTCGTCGAGCTCCTCCAACAGCCCCTGTACGGCGTAGTACACGCCGAGCCGGAAACCGGTCGGGTACGCGTCGTTGGTGGACTGCGACATGTTGACGTCGTCGTTCGGGTTGATCACCGAGTAGTCGCCCTTTTCGCGGCCGATCAGCTCGAGCGCGAGGTTGGCTACCACTTCGTTGGTGTTCATGTTCAGCGATGTGCCCGCGCCGCCCTGGAAAACGTCGATCGGGAACTGGTCCATGCACACGCCCTCGTCCAGGATCTTGTCGCAGGCCGCGATGATGGCCTCGGACTTGTCCTTGGGCAGAGCGTGCAGGCGGCGGTTCGCCATCGCGGTGGCTTTCTTCACCTGCACCATGCCGCGAATGAACTCCGGCACGTCGTTGACGGTGCTTCCGGAGATCTGGAAATTGTCCTTGGCGCGCTGGGCGTGGATGCCGTAGTAGACGTCGGCGGGGACCTCGGCGGTGCCGAGAAGGTCTTCTTCAGTACGAGTGCTCATGAGCGCCACTATACGTAGCGCGACGCTTGCAGACGGGCGTTGTATACCCCCGATTTATGCCTGTCGAGCTGCAGAAAACCAACCGTCCACGTCATCGGCGCCCGCACCGACGAAGTTGTTCGGGTCGAACTTCGTCACACCCGCGGGAACCTCATCCGCCAGCCCCAGCACCGCGCAGCCTGCTGCGGCCCCGGCGGACATGCCGTGCCAGGAATCCTCCACCACGAGGCACTCCCCCGGCGCCGCGCCCGCGCGGCAGGCGGCCTCGAGGTACATATCGGGCGCCGGCTTGGAGCGCTTCACCTCGTCGCCGGTAATCGTGCCGGCGAAAAACTCACGGCCGATCGCGTCAATGCACGGATCCGCCACCACGCGCTCTGTGTTCGTGCAGATGAACATCGGCGTGCCCCGCTGCGCAAGCGACTCGAGCACGCCGCCGATGCCGGGGTTGAGCTCGATGCCCTGCGCGAACAACTCCGCCATACGGTCGAACATCCAGGTGCGGTAGCGCTCCAGGTCGCCGTCTCGAAGCTCGTAGCCCGCCCACTCGGCCACCACGTTCAAGGTGTTGGGGAAGCTGCCGCCGATGGTCTTGGCGCGCACCTCCGGGGTGAGCGGGCGGCCGAGCAGCTCGCCGAGCTCGAAGGTGGCCTTGCCCCACAGCGGTTCAGTGTCGATGAGGGTGCCGTCCATGTCCCAGAGGACGGCGGCCGGCCTACTCAAGTTCCGGAAGCTCGTTGAGAGCCTCGTCCGTGGCGCCGGTGGCGGCCGCCGCGCGGAACACCAGGGTCTCGATGTCGGCCTTCTCCTCCGGTTCAAGCACCGCGTTGGCGTGCTTTTCGTTGAACTCCTCGAGGTTCCCATAGAACGGTGCCACGACCTTCACCAGCGCGTCACCCTCAGGGTCGTCGCCGATGAGGTCGAGGGCGTCCAGGAACATCTCCAGGAGCTTCTTCAAATCCGGCAGCACCGCCGGGTCGAAGGGCTCTTCCCACAGGTCCTTGTCCTCGTCCTGCAGGTAGGATCCGGTGGCGAAGGTGGTTAGGTCGTCGATGAATTCGTCTACCTCGGGCTGAAACTGGGCCCGAATCGAGTTGTCCGCAGGTGCGCTCATGCGCCCCATTGTGCGTGAGACGCGTTAAATGCGCACCCCGAGCAGCCCGTCGAGGGCGGTGGCGATGATCTGGTTGCAGTCGCCGGCCACGCCGTCGAGAAGCGAAAGTGCCTCCGGGGTGTTCAAATCGTCCGCAAGAATTGCGCGAAGCTTATCGACGACTTCCGTCGCCTCCGCCTCGCTCACCTCGCCGGCGAGCTGCTCGCGCCAACGTGCGAGGCGCTCCTCGGCCCCGGCCAGGATCGCGTCGGAGAAGTCCCGGTCCTCGCGGTAGTGGCCCGAAAAGACGGCCAGGCGGATCGCCGACGGGTCGTGGCCCGCCTCCGAGAGCTTGTGCACGAACACGAGGTTGCCCAGGGACTTAGACATCTTCACCCCGTCGAGGGCGATCATGCCGGCGTGAACGTAGTGGCCGGCCATTCGCTCGACCTTCAGCGCGGCCTCAGCGTGCGCCGCGGAGAACTCGTGGTGCGGAAACGCAAGGTCGGAACCGCCACCCTGGATGGAGAAGTGGCTGCCGAGACGGTTGGTGGCAATCGCGGAGCACTCGACGTGCCAGCCCGGCCGGCCCGGGCCGAACGGCGAGTCCCAGGCGGGCTCGCCCTCGCGGTGGCCGCGCCACACCAGCGCGTCCAGCGGGTCGCGCTTGCCTTCGCGGTCCGGGTCGCCGCCACGTTCCGCGAAGTACTCCTCCATTGTGGCGCGGTCCAAGTTGGACTCGTAGCCGAACTGCTCGGTGGCGTCGATGGAGGCGTAAATGTCGCCATGGTCGAGCTCGTAGGCGGCGCCGGCGTCGAGAAGCTGCTGCACCATTGCGATCACCTCGTCGACGGACTCCATCGCGCCGATGTAGTCGCGCGGCGGGATCACCGACAGGATCTCCATGTCGCTGCGAAACAGGTCGATCTGGCTGGTGCCAAGTTCGCGCCAGTCCACCCCATCGCGCTCGGCGCGCTCGAACAGCGGGTCGTCCACGTCCGTGATGTTCTGCACGTAGTGGACCTTGTGCCCGTTGGCGATGAGTTGGCGCTGCGCAAGGTCGAAAGTGAGGTAGGTGGCGGCGTGGCCGAGGTGAGTGGAGTCGTACGGCGTGATGCCGCAGACGTACATCCCCACCTCCCCGTTCGCGTCCGGGGTGGTGTCTACTTCCTTGACGCGCTGATCGGCGGTGTCGTAGAGCTTCAGCGCCACCGGGGTGCCGGCGACTGCGGGTACGGACGGGTCGGGCCAAGCATGCATGCGCACAACCCTACAACTACGCGGCCATCACGCCAGTGCCGAGCAGGGCCATGACGAGAAGGCCTAGCGGAATGCGGTAGGCGGCGAACCACGCGAACGAGTGGTTGGACACGAACTTCAATAGCCACGCGATCGAGATGTAGCCGACCACGAAGGCGATGCCGGAGCCGACGAGCAGCTGCAGGCCGCTCGCCGCCTGGCCCGCCTGAGGGTCGAAAGCGTCCGGCAGGGAGAACAGCCCGGAGGCCAGCACGGCGGGGATGGCCAGTAGGAAGGAAAAGCGGGTGGCAACTTCGCGGTCGAGGTTGAGGAAGAGGCCACCGGAGATGGTGCCGCCGGAACGCGACACACCCGGAATGAGCGCCAGGCACTGCCACAGACCCATCACAACCGCGTCCTTCATGGTCAGGTCCTCGAACCCGCGAGTTTTCTTGCCGCGGCGCTCGGCCAGGATGAACACCAGCGAGAACAGGATCAGCACGGTGGCGGTGATCCACAGGTTGCGGAAGTTCTCGCGGATCAAGTCCTTGAGCAAAACGCCAGCGATGCCGACCGGGATGGTGCCGGCGATGACCATCCAGCCCATGTGGTAGTCGAAGTTCCGCTTGGACTTGTCCGCTAAGCCGGCGAACCAGGCGGTGAGGATGCGCCAGATGTCTTTGGCAAAAAACACCAGCACGGCCAGCTCGGTGCCCAGTTGGATCACGGCGGTGAAGCTGGCGCCGGCGTCTTCGCCCCAAAACAGTTGGGAGACGATGCGCAGGTGGCCCGAGGAAGATACGGGCAGAAACTCGGTGAGGCCCTGGACGATGGACAGGACGATCACCTGCACCCAGGACATGGTGGTGGCGGGATCAGTCATGGCGAAAGACACTACCCCGCCTCATTAGCCATCGCGGTACGCGACGGGCGCGTTGCTAGGCTTTGGCCTTGTGAATGCTCGTCTATTAGCCCCCAGTTCCCGCCTCCGCTTCGCCGCGGCCTCCAGCGCAGTCATGGCTGCCCTGACCTTGAGCGCCTGCGGCGCGTCTCCCTCCGCAAAAATCGAGGAAGCTGGCGGTGAGGCCGCTGCGAACATGGGCAGCGCCGAGCCTGTGCAGTCCCCGCAGTCGCAGGACCCGGCGGGCACCATGGTGGACTCCGAGCCGGTGCGCGATATGGACGTCACGAACGGCCGCATCGGCGTTCGCACGGACAACGCGCTGACCATCGGCACGCTGGAAGAGATCCAGCAGGGAAAGGCCACCCGCCACGAGCTGGATGCCTCCTGCGGAGAGGCTTCTGCAAACGCCGGCACCTTCGCGCTTGCCTGCGCGGGCGAGATCAAGCTCTTCGGCGACCGGGAGGAGACTATCGCCACGGATAAGCCGGTCACGGTGGCCACGGTGGCGTCGACAGGCGAGGTGCTCGCAGGCAGCGACACTGAGCGCAAGGTGTGGGTCTTCGACGGCGGAGAGCTGAAAGACACCATCGACGTCGCACGCGAGACCGATCAGCTCCAAGCTGTGCAGGTGGACGGCCAGCGCGATTCGGTGGTGCGCACCAACCGCTTCGACACCACCATCCAGGACATCGACTGGAACGGCTCGCGCCAGGGCGGCACCCTGCGCGTCGGCCTGGGCGTGGGCAAGGTGCGCGGCGGCGAGCACGGCCTGGTGCTGGCCGCGGATTCGACCGGCAACCAGCTCCACGTCTACACCACGGACGACATCATCCGCCTCCAGCAGTCGGCACCCGTGCCGGAAGGACCCTGGGACGCCGCGTGGGATCCCGCGCAGCGCCTCGCGTGGGTCAGCTCGCTGGCCAGCAACACCGCCACCGGCTACGACATCTCCCAGGGCATTCCGGTGAAGCGCAAGCACTTCGCCACCGTCGCAGATGCCCAGAGCATCATTACGCTTGACGACGGCACCGTGGTCGCCGCCTCCGCATCCGGCGACGGCATCCAGATCGTCTCCCCCGCCGACCAGACCGAGAGCAACTAGGAGATTCACCCGTGACGCTCTACGACCGCGCACTCAAGCTCATGTTCCTGCTGCCGCCGGAGCGCATCCACGGCATCATCAGCGGCGCCCTGCAGACGCTGCACCTGGCCACCCCTGTCAACCGTGTTATGGAAAAGGCCGTGCGCGTGCACGACCCGGTGCTGCGCCAGACCGTTTTCGGCGTGGACTTTCCCGCCCCGCTGGGGCTGGCGGCCGGCTTTGACAAGAACGCCGAGGCGATCGACGCGTGGGGCGCGATCGGTTTCGGTTACGCCGAGATGGGCACCGTGACCCCGAAGTCCCAGCCGGGCAACCCCACTCCCCGCTTGTTCCGCCTGCCGGAGGACAAGGCGATTTTGAACCGGATGGGCTTCAACAACAAGGGCGCGCTCGTGGTCGCCGACAACCTCCGCGCGCGGCGCTCCCGCGACGTGGTGGGCATCAACATCGGCAAGAACAAGACCTCCGAAGATGCCGTGGCGGACTACCGCGCCACCGCGACCCTTCTGGGTCAGCTTGCGGACTACCTGGTGGTCAACGTCTCCTCCCCCAACACGCCGGGCCTGCGCGACCTGCAGGCGGTGGAGGAACTCCGCCCGATCCTGGAGGTGGTGAAGAAGTCCACCACCACCCCGGTGCTGGTGAAGATCGCGCCGGACCTTTCCGACGACGACATCGACGCCGTCGCCGACCTCGCCGTCGAGCTGGGCCTGGCCGGCATCGTGGCCACCAACACCACCATTTCCCGCGACGGTCTGAAAACGCCCGCTGCCAAGGTGGAGAAGATGGGCGCGGGCGGGATCAGCGGAGCCCCGTTGGAGAAGCGCTCGCTCGATGTGCTCAAGCGCCTGAACGAGCGCGTGGGCGACCAGCTGGTGCTGGTCAGCGTCGGCGGCATCTCCGCGCCCGAGCAGGCGTGGGAGCGCATCGCCGCGGGCGCGAGCCTGCTGCAGGGCTACACGCCGTTCATCTACGGCGGGTTGGGCTGGATCCGCGGCATCCACCGCGGGATCGCCACGCAGATCAAAGCCCACGGCCTGGACTCGATTGAGCAGGCCGTGGGCAGCGGGCTGGAGTGGAAAGCGCTCTAAGCGTGACCGGCTGCGCTGCGGCGCAGCACAACCGCGCAGAGTCCGGCGGCGAGCGCCCAGCCGATCAGCCAGAACGGCGTGGTGGCCATCAGCTCGGTGTCGGGCGCGATGAAGCCGAGCCCGATGAGCACCACGGCCACGATTAGCGCGCCGACCTGGGTGCGTGAGCCTTCCTGCTTGGTGTTGTAGGTGGCGAAGGCGCCGACGATGGCGACCGCCGCGATGATGGAGAGCACCTGCGGGGTGACGGGGAACGCGGCGTCGCCTCGAAGCAGCGCCAGCACGGCGTAGAGCACGAGCACGAGTGCGATGCCCATGAACGCGCCGCCGACGCGGAGTTGCACTGGAACCATTCGGCGAATCTTACTGGTTTTCGTACCAGCCCCAGATGATTGCTCGGCCGAGCGAGTGGAAGTTCAGGTTGAAGCCGAGCTGGGTGGGGTTGGCAATCTCGTCTGCGGGCAGCTCCGTGTCCACCGCGTGGACAGCGAACAGGTAGCGGTGCGGGCCGTGGCCGGCCGGCGGGTTGGCGCCGTAGTAGCCCTGCACGCCGCTGTCGCCGGTGAGCACCACCGCGCCGACACCGAGGTCGTCCTTCGCACCAGCGCCGGAGGGCAGCTCGGTGACGTCAGCCGGGATATTGAACGCGGACCAGTGCCAAAAGCCAGAGGCGGTCGGCGCGTCCGGGTCGAAGCAGGTCACCGCGTACGTCTTGGTGCCCTCCGGGGCGCCGGACCAGGACAGCTGCGGGCTGGTGGCGTTGTCGCCGGCAAGCGTGTCGGCGAGGCGCTCGCCGTCGACGATGTCCTCGGACGTGATGTCGAAGGACGGCACGTCCGCAAGCGGGGCGTACGGGTCGGGGCCGGGGAAACGGTCGGAAACATAATTTGCAGTCATGCCCCCATTCCTACCGGAGAGCTAGTGACCGCCGCCACTCCACGCGGCGAACAGTTGCGCGTATCTCCCGTCGGCGGCGACGAGTTCGGTGTGGGTGCCGTCCTCGATGATGCGTCCGGCGTCCATGACCAGGATCCGGTCCGCGGACGCCGCCTGGTCCAGACGGTGCGCCACCACCAGCGCCGTGGTGTCCGCGGTAATCCTCGCGGCGGCGTCTTCCAGCGCGTTGGTGGCGTCGCTGCCGGCTTCTGCCGTCGCCTCGTCCAGGATGAGAACCTTCGGGCCTGAGAGCGCCACGCGCGCGAGCGCGAGCTGCTGCTCCACCTCCGGGGGCAGGTCCTCCGCGCCCGCGCCGACGGCGGTGTCCAGCCCCTTCGGGAACATGCGCGCGAACTGGGTGCTTTCGGGGTCGAGCCCGACGCTTGCCAACGCCCGGTGTAGGTCCTTGTCGGTCGCATCCTGTGCGGCCATCGAGAGGTCCTCGCGCAGGGTGCCAGCGAACAGGTGGACGTCCTGGGTGAGCAGGGTGACGTTCTTGGCGGTCCACGTGTCGCTGACCTGCGAGGTATCCACGTTGCCCACCCGGATGCGCCCGGAAGTGGGCTCCACTAGCCCGGCGATGAGCGCGGCAAGCGTGGACTTGCCGGCGCCCGAGGTGCCCACCAGCGCCGTGGTTGTTCCCGCCTCGAGCGTGACAGAGAGGTCCTCCAGCACGTTGGCGCCGCCCGGGTACGCGAACGAGACGTGGTCGACCGCCACGTCCACAGGTGCGGTCAGGTCCGCCGGTACGGCCGTGGAGTCGCGTCCGTCCGCGAGCTTGGCCAGGCTCACCGCGCGGCCCACGGCAGTGGCCGCGCCCTGCAGCTCCCCGACGAAGAACAGCGCGTTGAACACCATGACTTCGGCGCGGATGACCATGAACACCGCAGCACTCGCCTGACCCGGGCTGATGGCACCGGCCGTCGCGAGCCACGCGCCGACGCCAAGCGTGAGCAGCACCCACGCGGCGAAGGCGACCTGGCCGATTCCCATGAGGCGGACGAACCAGGGCACGCGGTCCATCTCAGCTTCCACCGCACCCCAGGAGGTCCGCCGCATCCGGGCCAAGGCCCAGCGCTCGAGGTCGAAGGCGCGCAGCGTGGGCAGGCCCCGGACGGTGTCCAGCAGCACCGCGTTGCGACGCGCTTCCGCCACGCTCACCGCGTTGGAAGCATCCGGGATGGCGCGGACCACCGCGCGGGCGAACGGATAGGTGCAGATGCAGATCAGAAGCAGGATCCCGGCGAAGCGGACGTCGATAAGCAAAAGCCCGATGAACGTGATCGGGAAGACGAACACGGTGGTGAGCACGCGCGAGCCGATGGCGGTGATGGTTTGGACGACGTCGTCGATGTCCTTGGTCATGCGTGTGATCACGTTGCCGGTGCCGAGCTCCATCACCCGCGGCACGGGTGCGCGCAGGATCGCGTCGAGGCAGCGGCGGCGCAGATCGATGGACGCGCGGGCGACTTTCTGGCCTACCACGAAGCTGCCGAGGGCCCGCAGGAACATCTCGACGAGCATGCAGGCCAGCGCCAGGCCGACAGTCCATACGAACGCGCGGGTGCCGGTGCCCAGCAGTGGCACTGATCCGCCGGTGAGCGGGTCGACGCTGCGGCCGAACAGGTTCGACTGCGTGGTGTAGACGGCGACGATCAGCGCCTGGATGATCAGCAAACCCGCCCACCAGCGCTTGTCCAGAGCATTGGGTAGCGCAGACAGGTACGCGAAGGTCTCCTTCACGCTCGCGGGGGCGACCGCGTCAGTGCGTTCGTACTCGCGCCGCATCTACGCCACCTCCAATGCGGTGCCAGCGTGCTGCCACGCGGCGTTTCCGGTGATGACCACGGTGGTCTTGTCCGCCCTGAGCGCGGCGACGGCTGCCACGACGTCCGCCTGTGTCACGGAATCGAGGCCAGTGGTCGGGTCGTCCAGGATGAGCACCTCCGGGTCGGCGGCGAGCGCCCTGGCAAGCGCGACGCGCTGGCGCTGCCCGCCGGAAAGGTTCAGGCCGGCCTCCCCCAGCGGCGCGTCCGGCAACTCGCCTGCTTCGTTGATACCGCCGAGCCTGCGCAGAATGTCCTGGCAGTGGGCGGCGGCGAGCGCCTGTCTAACGACGTCCTCCGGCACATCCCCGCGCGGGTTCACGTTGTCTGCGATGGTGCCCTCAAACACGTTGACGGTGTGCGGCGGGAACAGCACGTCTGCGCGCTGCGCCCACGCGGCGGCGGTGGCGTAGGAACGCTCCGCCGGCTCGAGAATCCACAGACCCGCGCCTGGGACCGGGGTGTCTGTCGGCTCAGGCCCCGCCGCGTCGTCGCCCGCGTGGTGCAGCTGCTCGATGCGTTGACCGCTCGCCACGGCCCTGCCCCACCCACTTGCCAGGTCGCCGAACGCGAAGCCCGCCATGTTCAACGCAGGCGGCACCAACAGTGCCACAGATGTCAGCTGCCCCGGGGTGATCTCCCCGCGCAGCGTCATCCACGCGCTCAAGCCCACGATGGCAAGGTTGCACAGCCACGCCACGCAGAACCTGGCAAAACCCAGCCAGACCTCCACACGCAGGTGCGTGAGCATCAACCGCTTCGCCTTCGCCGTTTCCGAGTGAAAACGTGTTGCCACGGTTGCGCCCGCGCCGAGGCCTTTGACGGTGCGGATGCCTTGCGACGCATCCGTGGCCAAGCCAGCAACATCAGCCTCTGCGGCGCGGCGCTTCAGCGACACCCGCGTCACCGGCCCCGCGGTCCACGCGGCGAACAGAGCGATGATTAACGCGCTCGCCGGGATGGCCAGCGAGATCCACGGGGAGACCGACCACATCGCCACCATCGCGCCGGCCGCGTAGCCGATGGCCATCAGCGGAAACGACAGCAGCTCACGGTAGCGACCGACGGTGTTCGCGTCCGCGTCGATGGTGTTGAGCACCGTGCCGGGGCTCATCGCTCCCGCTCCGCGGCGCAGCACGCCCGAGGACAGGTGCTGCTGCGCGTTGTGGGTCACGCGGCGCACCGAGGCTGTGGCCAGGCCATCTCCGGAGGCCTCACCGACGAACTGGATGATGAAGATGCCGACCAGCACAGCGAAGAGCCACCACGTGTTGAACTTTTCTTCCCCCACCAGGCCGTCCACGATCATGCCCACCACTACCGGCACAAAGGCGGCGATGCCGGAGCCGATGAGGTAGCTCAGAATGTGCAGCACCAACGCGCCCGGATATGCGCCAACCATGTCCCTGACCACCCGGTTCCCGCTGCTCCAGCGTGCCGGATGGAGCCGTGCCGGATCGTCCGCTGGCGGCGCGGGCGGGACGAACCAGCTGTACGTCTTCATTCTGCGCGGCGGTGGCATCATTCTGGAAAATCTAGCAAATATTCAGGGTTGTACTGGCGATTTGGCGGTTCAATCGCCCCGCCCTATAGTTATGCGAGTGCCCAGCCGAGAGGCTGAAAAACACCCTAAGCCCGGGTGGCGGAATGGCAGACGCGCTAGCTTGAGGTGCTAGTGTCCTATTAACGGACGTGGGGGTTCAAGTCCCCCTCCGGGCACCACCGGAACACCCCGACGCAGATCTTGCGGCGGGGTGATTTTAATTTTTCCGCCCACAGCTACGTCCAGGGTTAAACGACAAAAAGTGTGTCTGGCTCGGCGTGTCGTGGGGGTTAGATTTGGCCTTTTTGGATGCCGATTGAGTGGGTGTAGTCGGTGTCGATAGCGTTGTCGTAGAGGGCTGGTCGTCCGGTTTCGTGGTCGGCTTGGTTCTCGTTTCGGGTCAGGGTGGATACTTTGGCGAGTTGGCCTTGGCCCCAGTTGGACTGCCTGGCGATTCGTACTGGATCGTCAGGCAGTTCCGTTTTTAAGTAGAGCCACCAATCCAGCATGCGGCGTTGTCGTTCGCCTGATCTGCCGCGGTGGGTTCTGG
>NZ_JAKRMZ010000009.1:0-87182 GCF_022345915.1 Corynebacterium sp. ACRQP
CCCCGTTCCTGCGCCAGTCCCGGCCTCTGGCCCGGCACCTGCTCCAGTGCCTGCACCTGCGCCGAGACCGATGCCCCCCGACGCCCCGGATGCCCCCTCCTCCCGCGAATCCGCTTCCCGACGTCCCTCCGTTAACCCCGTGTCGAACCGTTCCCCGTTCGGCGTGGCCCTGTACACCGTCTTCGTCATCATCGCGATCGTCGCCGTGGCACTGGGGGCTTGGTGGTTCGGCTCCGGCATGTACGGCGAAATCCCGGAGGTCATCGTTCCCCAGCCCTAGCCGGGCGACTTCCACTATGCAGCTGCATAGTGGGTACCGGCCAACCGTTGGTACTGGCCGAGTTGTCCGCAATGCGGAGTCCGCAACCCGCGGCCCGTCCCGGCGCTCGCAAGATCTGACAACCGCCCGACATTTCCGCAGGTCGCCACGGGCCGATTCCGGCAAAATGTCAACTTTTGCGAGGGACCACCACCCGTCGCTATGCAGCTGCATAGTGGGCACCGACCAACCATTGGTGCTGGCCAAGTTGTCCGCAACGCGGAGCCCGCAACCAACGCCCCGTCACTATGCAGCTGCATAGTGGGAACCGACCAACCGTTGGTACTGGCCGAGTTGTCCGCAATGCGGAGTCCGCAACCAACGCCCCGTCGCTATGCAGCTGCATAGTGGGAACCGGCCAATCATTGGTGGCGGGTGAGTTGTCCGCAATGCGGAGCCCGCAAGCGCCGACCACCTTCCGGCGCTCGCAAGATCTGACAACTGCCCGACATTTCCGCAGGTCGCCACGGGCCGATTCCGGCAAAATGTCAACTTTTGCGAGGGACCACCACCCGTCACTATGCAGCTGCATAGTGAGAACCGACCAACCATTGGTGCTGGCCGAGTTGTCCGCAATGCGGAGCCCGCAAGCGCCGACCACCTTCCGACTCTCGCAAGATCTGACAACTGCCCGACATTTCCGCAGGTCGCCACGGGCCGATTCCGGCAAAATGTCAACTTTTGCGAGGGACCACCACCCGTCACTATGCAGCTGCATAGTGGGCGCCGACCAACCATTGGTGCTGGCCGAGTTGTCCGCAATGCGGAGTCCGCAAGCAGCGCAATTTTGTACGAATCGACAAAACGCCCCGGGTCTCCATTCCCCCACCTGGGGAAATGCCGGAGCGTTGTCGATTCGTACAAAACCCGCCGGCCCCGAAGGCCCTGGGAAGCCAGCAGAGCACACAAGCGGGCCGACTGAAGACTAGTAGCGCAGCATCTCGGCGACGAGGAAGGACAGCTCGAGGGCCTGCTCGGTGTTGAGTCGGGGGTCGCAGGCGGACTCGTAGCGGCCCGGCAGGTCGACGTCGGTGATGTCCTGGGCGCCGCCGAGGCACTCGGTGACGTTTTCGCCGGTGAGCTCGATGTGGATGCCGCCCGGGTGGGTGCCCAGCTCGCGGTGGACCTCGAAGAAGCCTTGGACCTCGTCGAGGATTTTGTCGAAGTGGCGGGTTTTGTATCCGTTTGAGGAAGTGAAGGTGTTGCCGTGCATCGGGTCGGACTGCCATACCACCTTGTGGCCGGACGCCTCGACGGCCTTCACGATGCCCGGCAGGACCTCGCGGACCTTGTCCTGGCCCATGCGGATGACCATGGTCAGGCGGCCAGGGATGCGGTCCGGATCCAGCTTGTCGGCGTACGAGACGGCCTCCTCCGGGGTGGTGGTCGGGCCGAGTTTGATGCCGATCGGGTTGGAGATCAGGGCGGCGAAGTTGACGTGGAAGTCGTCGATGCCGCGGGTGCGCTCGCCGATCCAGAGTTGGTGCGCGGACAGGTCGTAGAGCCTGGTGTCGCCGTTGGAGTCGGCGGCTAGGCGCAGCATGGCGCGCTCGTAGTCCACAAGCAGTGCCTCGTGGGAGGCGTAGACGTTGGAGGTGCGCAGATTGTCGTCGCGCACGCCGCAGGCGTCCATGAAGGCCAGGGAGCGGGAGATCTCGCGTCCCAAAGCTTCGTAGCGTGCCCCCGCTGGGGAGTTGGTCACGAACTCACGGTTCCAGTCGTTGATGTGGTGCAGGTCGGCGGTGCCGGACGCGGTCAGTGCGCGGACCAGGTTCATCGCCGCAGACGAGTTGGCGTAGGCGCGGACCATGCGGGCCGGGTCGTGGCGGCGGGCCTCCTCGGTGGGCTCGACGCCGTTGACGATGTCGCCGCGGTAGTTGGGCAGGCCGTTCGCGTCCAGGTCGGACGAGCGCGGCTTGGCGTACTGGCCGGCGATGCGGGCCAGCTTTACGACGGGCATAGACGCGCCGTAGGTCAGTACTGCGGCCATCTGCAGCAGGGTGCGGACGTTGGCGCGGATGTGGGGCTCGGTGTTGGACTCGAAGGTCTCTGCGCAATCGCCGCCCTGCAGCATGAACGCCTTGCCGTTAGCGACGTCCGCGAGCTGGGCCTTCAGCTCCTCCACCTCGGGTCCGAGCACAACAGGGGGCACAGACTCGAGGATCTTGCGCACATACTGCGCCTGGTTGGGGTCCCAGGAGGGTTGCTGCTTCGCGTCGCGGGAGAGTGCGTCCTGGAACTGCTCGTTCAGGTCGCCCGGCAGCGGGGGCAGGTCCGGCAGTACGTCTTTGGGGATGTCGATTGTCCAACTCACCCATTTAGTAGTAGCACGAATCCCACCGCACTACAACCCATTTCACCTGCAATTTCCCAAAATGCGAAGAATGAATCTCACTATTTGGACACTGCGCCGGAGGCGTCGATAGGCAATGCCTCCATGCACACGCGGAATTTGCGCAGGTTGTGGCGCGCGTCCACGAGCGCGTCGTGATTGCCGTCCGGCACCTTCGGCAGGCGCGGACGGCCCGCCATCTGCCAATACTGCTTCAGCTCGCGCGTGTAACGCGGCAGGTCCTTGGGCAGGCCCGCCATGTCGCCCCAGAGCTGGGCGAACACCACGTGGTCGTAGGCGCCGACCCACGCCCACAGCTCGGGCTTGCCGCGGCCGGCGGTGAGAAACGCGTGGGCCTCGTCGCGGATCTGCTGCAGCGGCTTCCACGCCGGGTGCGAGGCGCGCGGCAGCTTGCTCAGCACGTTTTCGCGCACCCATTCATTGGCGTTGGAGGCGTTGAACTCCGTGCTCACGGCATAAAACTCGCGGCCGTCCTCGGCGACAATGCCGATGGAGACGAGCTCGATGGTGGAGCCGTCTTCAATAAATTCAGTGTCGTAGAAATACCGCATCTACTTGCGCTGCTCCGACCGGATGTCGTCGAGAAGCTCGCGTCTCGACGGCCCCTTCGGCCCGCCGCCGCGGCGGGGCCAGAACATCACAGCAGCCACCGCCAACACGGCCAGAGGGCCGGCCAGCTTGGGGTACCAGCCTGCCTCGGAGGCGACCAGGTAGATCGCCACAACAACGGCCACCAGCGCGAATCGGATGATCAGGGGTTTGTTCACGGGCGTGCCTCCTCCGGGTACTCCCCCGTCTCCGCCAGCGACTTCTTCACGTCCGAGGCGTAAACATCCACGTAGTCCTCCCCCACCATGTCCGCGAGGCGGTGCATGCAGTAGTCCGTGAACGGGCGCATGACCTCGCGAGATGCGGGGTCGAAGCCGTGCTCGGCCGCCCAGGCGTGCGGGTGGATCTGTTCGGATACCTTGATGCGCACCTTCACCGGCCGCGGGATCGTCGTGCCGATCGGGTTTGCCTTGCCGGAGCCGATCATGCCGATGAGCACGACGGGTGCGCCGGTGGCCATGGCCACGCGCGCCATGCCGGTGCGGCCCTTGTACACGCGCCCGTCCGGGGAGCGGGTGCCCTCCGGGTAGATGCCGAACAGGTCGCCTTTGTCCAGCACGCTTTTCGCCGCGGTCTGCATCGCGGCGCCGGCGTCCTTGGCCCCGCGGTCCACGGGAATTTGGCCGACCGAGGAAAAGAAGAATTTCTGGATGCGCCCGGACAGACCCGTACCGGTGAAGTACTCCTTCTTCGCGGGGAAGGCGATTTGGCGCCGCACCATCAGCGGCAGGTAGAACGAGTCCAGCACGGCCTGGTGGTTGGACGCCAAAATCGCGGCGCCTTCACTGGGGATGTTCTCCGCGCCCTCGATGGTGGGTCGGTTCCACACCAGCAGCGGCGGCCCGAAAATGACCTTGAACAGGGAATACCACTTGTTGTTCATCGTTTACTCGCCTTCTACAGCAGTTCACGGGCCAGATCAGCGACCCCGATCATACCCGCCCGGGATCCCAGCTCAGCGCACAGGATCTCCGGCTGCGGGCGGTAGCCGGCGCCGACGATGTTGGCGGACATGGACGCGCGGGCGTCGTCCAGGTACAGGTCCGCGTCCTCGCTTACGCCGCCGCCGAGGACGATGTGCGCGGGGTCCAGCACGTCGGCCACGATTGCCAGCCCGCGGCCGAGCCAGGTGGAGAAGCTGTCCAGCGCGGCTTGCCCCAGCGGGTCGCCGGCGCGTGCGGCGGCCATGATGTCGTGTCCGCTCGCCCGCTTCTCGACGACCGCCCGGTACACCGCCGAATCCCGAAAGCTGCCCTTGGTGGCAATTTCAATTGCGCAGTCCACAAGCGACGTGCCGGAGGCGTAGCGCTCCAGGCACCCCTGCTTGCCGCAGGAGCACACGCGCCCGCCGGGGACCACGGTGATGTGGCCGAACTCGGGCGCGGTGCCGA
Organism: Corynebacterium sp. ACRQP; assembly: GCF_022345915.1. Taxonomy (NCBI): domain Bacteria; kingdom Bacillati; phylum Actinomycetota; class Actinomycetes; order Mycobacteriales; family Corynebacteriaceae; genus Corynebacterium; species Corynebacterium sp. ACRQP. The sequence goes on from NZ_JAKRMZ010000009.1 coordinate 4,673, forward strand.
ACGCGCCGCGGTAGATCTCCCCGTGGTGCATCAGCGTGGCGCCGATGCCGGTGCCGACGGCGAAGAACACCCACGTGTCCAGGTCGCGGCCGGCGCCGTAGCGGTACTCGCCCCAGGCGGCGGAGTTCGCGTCGTGCTCCAGGCGCACCGGAAGGCCCAGCGCCTGCTCGAGGTCGCGGCGCACGGGCTGGTCGTCGCGCCAGGCCAGGTGGGGCGCGAAGCGCACGATCTCGCAGTCCGGGTCCAAAAAGCCCGCCACGGCCACGCCGACTGCCCCGATGTCGTGGGATGCGCGCAGCTCGCCGACCATCTCCACGATCGTGCGGGTGAGCCCCTCCGCGTCGTGCGGTGTGTCGGTGCCGAGCGAATCGACGATCACCCCGTCAGCGTCCACCACTGCTGCGCGTGCGTTCGTGCCGCCGATGTCGAATCCGACGGTCATCGGTGAGTGAGCAACCATGGAATGGCAGTCTAGTCCCGCCGCCCGCGAGCGCCGCATAGCGCAGCCAACCGCGCCCCGAGCACGTCCCAGGAGAAGCGCTCGGTCACATGCGCGCGTCCGGCGCGACCCATCTGGGTGCGCCTTTGGTCGTCGAGAAGCAGCTGCGTAATCGCTTTGGCGACGGCACCCGTGTCTCGGCCGTCCACCACCACCCCCGTTTCCGCGGTGACTGTCTCGGGCGCGCCGCCGGAGTCGCCCGCGACGACGGGCACGCCGCACGCCTGCGCCTCCAGGTAGACGATGCCGAGGCCCTCGACGTCGAGCCCACCGAGGCGGGTGCGCGCGGGCATGGCGAACACGTCCGCGGCCGCCACGATGTCGCGCAGCCGCTCCCCCGGCACCGCGCCCGTGAACACGACGCCCTCGCCCGCCATCGCCTTCAGCTTCCGCTCGTACGGCCCGGAGCCCACGATGACCAGCCGGGCGCCTTTTGCTTGTCGACGAACCTCCGGCCATCCCCGAATCAGCACATCTTGCCCCTTCCTGGCCACCAGCCGCGAGGAGCAGACCACCAGCGGCGCGTCGCCGACGCCGATGAGTTCGCGGGCGGCGGCCCGCTGGGAGGCGGTGGCGGGGCGGAAGAACTCGGTGTCCACGCCGGACGGCAGAGCCACGAACCGGGGGCGGGTGCCCAGCGCGGTCAGGCGCTGTCGCGTGTATTCCGAGATGTAGGTGACGGTGTCGGCGCTGCGGCCGATGGCGGTTAGGGCCTCGCGGGCGACGGGCAGCATGCCCCAGCCGACCTCGTGGCCGTGGGTGGTGGCGATGACGTTGGCGGCGCCGGCGCGCTTCGCGGCAGCGCCCATCAGCGCCAGCGGTGCGGCGGCGCCGAACCACACCGTGCCGATGCCGTGCTCGCGGATAAGACGCTGCATCTCGCGGCTTGTGGCCGGGGTGGGCAGCATGACGCGGCGCGGCCAGCGCACCACGGTGTACGGCGCGGTCGCGTCCCACTCGCGGGCCGCGTCGGCGTCTTGGGTGGAGGCGAACACCACGAGGTTGTCGGGGCCGAGGCGGTTCGCGAGTTCGGCGGCGAAGTCCCGCAAATACGACTGAATCCCGCCCACTGTGGGCGGGAAGTCGTTGGTGACCAGCAGCGTCTTAATAGCGAACTGCACCCTGGACCGGCATGGAGTTCAGCGGCACCACCTGGATCGGGATGCCGTAGTCCGAGGAGTGGACCACCATGCCATCGCCGATGTACATGCCCACGTGGGTCACGCCCGGGTAGTAGCCGATGATGTCGCCCGGCTGCAGGGCGTCCATGGACACCGGAGTGCCGCCGGCGAGCTGCGCCTGCGAGGTGCGCGGGATGCCGATGCCGTTCTGGGCGTAGGCCCACACCATCAGGCCGGAGCAGTCGAACGCATCCGGGCCGGCAGCGCCCCAGCCGTACGGCTTGCCCAGCTGCGCCATGGCCGCGGCGACGATACCGGAGTCCACACCCGGCAGGGACGCGGAATCCACCGGGTTGTCCTTGTTCATCCACCGCTGGCGGTCCGCCTCGTTCAGGCTGTCCACGCGGCGCTCAATGTCGGCGACGCGCAGATCCAACTCCTCGCGCTCCTCTTCCAGCTTCTTGCGCTTGCCGTCCAGCTCGTTGCGGGCGTGCTGCGCTTCTGCCACCGCGATGCTGGCCACGCTCGCGCGCTCGCCGGCGGCGCGGTTGGCGTCCTCCAGCTCCGTCAGCGCGCGCTGCGAGTTCCGGCCCAATGCGGCCAGGTACGCGGACCGGTCGATCGCCTCCTGCGGGTTGCCGGAATCCAGGGTGGTCAAAAGCGCGTCCGACTTCGGCATGCGGTAACGCGAATGCGCGATGTCGCCGACGTTCTTGCGCTGCGCGTCCGACACTCCGCGCAAGGACTCGAGCTGGGACTTCGCCTCAGCGGCGCGGGCGTTCGCCGAACGCAGCTTCGCCTCGGACTCGGTGATCTCGTCCTCCAGCTCCTTGATCTCCTCCGCCTTCGCCGTGGCGTCGTGGGAGACGGACTCCATCTCCTCGATCAACGCGTCCACGTCGTCCGCATGTGCGGGGGCCGCGGGAAACACCGTTGTGGCGATGACGCTGCCGGCGACAGTGGCCGCGACGGCGGCGCGGGAGCGGTTGGGGCGGAGGGAGTGCTTACCCACGGTGGACACCTCTTCAGATTTCTGCACGAACGAACAAACTATAGCTGCTCCCGTGGCCGTCGCCAAGCAAAATGCTCAACGTGTGATTTGAGTGAATACTGAGGTGAGAGAGAAAAAATGCCCCGTCCGCACAATGCGGGACGGGGCACAGAGTCTGCTCTTAGAAGCGGACCACGGAGTGGATCGGCATCATGTGCAGATCGCGGTAGCCGACCGGGATGCCGGAGTTCAGCGCGTCGATGATCTGGCCGTTGCCAGCGTAGATGGCAACGTGGGAAGCGCCGCCGTAGTAGGCGACGATGTCGCCCGGCTGAATGTCGCTCAGCGCGACCTGCTGGCCGGCAGACGCCTGTGCCTGGGAGGTGCGCGGGATGGACTTGCCGGCCTGCGCGTAAACCCAGGAGGTGAAGCCGGAGCAGTCGAAGGCGTTCGGGCCCGCAGCGCCGTAGACGTACGGGGAGCCGATCTTGGACTGCGCGATGGAAACGATGCGCTCGCCAATAGACGGCTCCGGAGCCGGAGCGGCAACCGGTGCGGAGTAGGTCTGCTGGACCGGTGCCTGAGCCGGAGCCGCCGGGCGGACCTGCTGCTCGACGTTAGCGAGGAACTGGGTGAAGCCCGGAACGTTGGCCACGCCCGGCATTGCCTTCACAGAGGCAATGGCGTTCTGGACGTTACCGCTGGCCGGTGCGCCTGCGAGCGACGGGATCCAAGCGTCGATGCCCGGGATGGATGCGATGCCCGGGACATTCTCGATGCCCGGAACCTGGACGGAAACCGGAGTGTTGGGAACACGGACCTCTGCTGCGGAGGCGGCGGCCGGCGCGACCAGAGCGGCGCCCGCTGCGACGGCTACGGTAGCCGCTGCTGCGCGTGCTGCGGTGTTGTCCTGGCGACGGTGCTTTGCCACGATAGTTTTCTCCATATCTTCTCTTCGCCAACCGAGTTAGCTGTCGGGCCGGGCGTTGAGAAAAGACCCTGCGCCCCACGGGAGCTTCTGGCTCCACTGCGGTTCCCCGGTCCCCATGGCGTACGGTCCGCGGATTCGGACCGCCGCTTCGGGTGTCGGCTCATATGTTGTTTTCGGTACATGCTGCCAACGGCTGTTGTCGCAATGTCTCGAACAGGTTACGAAACGGCAACAACGGTGTCCACCCGCCACGCCGTTACAGTTCCGTTATCAACAAAAATATTGTGTGACACGACCGCCTCTCAGCATGCTTTAACGTCCTCTCAGGGACGCAGAACAAGACAGTTTTCCACGCGTACGCTGGCGTTTTTTGAGTGGCGCTCAGCCCGCGCGACTTCACTCAAGGTTTGCACGCAGACACAACCTTAAATCTCCTGTGGTCTTTGTCACATGGCCTTGTTTACGCGTTTGTAACAAAGCAAAACCCCCTCTCCCATAGCCGGGAAAGGGGGTCAGCTTGCGACCGCAAGAGCGCTATTTTTACTCTGCGCTCTCGTGAGTTGCGTCGCGGTCGGAGCGATCCTTCGTCGCCTCGAGCGCACGCATCGTCTCGACGGCCTCGTGGTGCTTCTGCTCCTCAGCGTCGCGCACACGCTCAGTGACGCCGAGCTCCGCCGGGGAGAACTTGCCGATGGTGTCGGAGTCCGCGAAACCGAGCTGGTTCATCTGCTTCGGCACGCGGGCACCTGCATACTCCAGCGGCACCGGGTGGCCGTGCTCGTCCACCGGGCCCAGCGGCTGGTGGATCTCCACGAACGCGCCGTTGGGCAGGCGCTTGATGACGCCGGTCTCGATACCGTGCTCGAGGACCTCGCGGTCAGAGCGCTGCAGGCCGATGCACAGGCGGTAGGTGATGAAGAAGGCCAGCGGCGGCAGCACGATCAAGCCGATACGGCCGACCCAGGTCATCGCATTGAGCGAGATCTGGAAGAAGTGCGCCACGTGGTCGTTACCACCGGAGAGGGTCAGCAACAGGAAGAAAGTCAGGCCCATCACGCCGACGCCGGTACGCACCGGAACATCGCGCGGACGCTGCAGCAGGTTGTGGTGGGCGGTGTCGCCGGTGACCTTCTGCTCGATGAACGGGTAGGTGATCAGCAGCACGACCATCAGGGCACACAACATAGCAACCCAGAATGCGCCCGGGATGGTGTAGTTGCCCAGGTAGAGCTCCCACGCCGGCATGACACGGGCGGCGCCGTCCGTCCACAGCATGTAGATATCCGGCTGGGAACCAGCGGACACCTGGGACGGGTTGTACGGGCCAAGGTTCCAGATCGCGTTGATGGAGGTGAGACCAGCCATGCCAGCCAGCACCGCGAAAACGACCATCATGTAGCCGATAGCTTCGGTTGCGAACACCGGCATGATGCGCACGCCGACGACGTTGTTCTCGGTGCGGCCCGGACCCGGGAACTGGGTGTGCTTCTGGAACCAAACCAGCGCGAGGTGAGCCGCAACCAGGGCGAGGATGATGCCCGGCAGGATCAGCACGTGGAGGATGTAGAAGCGGTCCAGCATCAGGTCGGACGGGAAGTCGCCGCCGAAGATTGCCCAGTGGATCCAGGTGCCGATGATCGGCAGGCCCAGGATGATCGCGGACATGATTCGCAGGCCGACGCCGGAGAGCAGGTCGTCCGGCAGGGAGTAGCCCATGAAGCCCTCGATCATGCCCAGCAGCACCAGAGTGACACCGATGAGCCAGTTGGCCTCACGCGGGCGACGGAACGCGCCGGTGAAGAACACGCGCATCATGTGGGCGAACATCGCCATCATGAACATCAGCGCGGCCCAGTGGTGCATCTGGCGGACAAACAGGCCGCCGCGGACGTCGAAGGAGATATCGAGCGCGGTTGCGTACGCGCGGGACATTTCGACGCCGTTGAGCGGCAGGTACGCACCGTCGTAGATGACCTTCGTGATGGACGGGTCAAAGAACAGTGCCAGGTAGATACCGGTCAGCAGCAGGATGATGAAGCTGTACAGCGCCATCTCACCGAGCATGAAGGACCAGTGGGTCGGGAAGACCTTGTTCAGCTGCGGGCGCAGCACGCCCGAGATTGTGTAGCGCGAATCAACGTTGTCCGCGACTTGCTCAAGTTTAGTGCTCATTAGGACTGACGCTCCCAGAATGCCGGGCCGACGGGCTCAATGAAGTTCCCGTTGGCGATGAGGTAACCGTCTTCGTCAACAGTCACAGGCAGCTGCGGCAGTGCGCGGGCGGCCGGGCCGAAGACCGGCTTGCCGTACTGCAGCGCGTCGAACTGCGACTGGTGGCACGGGCACAGGATGCGGTTGGTCTGAGCCTCGTACAGCGAGGTCGGGCAACCGATGTGCGTGCAGATCTTGGAGTAGGCGTAGTAGTCGCCGTAGTGGAAGTCCTCCTGGCCTTCGCGCTCAACCGCCTTTTGCGCGTCTTTGGAACGCAGGCGGATGAGCATGACCGGGTTACGCGGACCGTGGATCGAGTGCATGTGGTGCTCGTAGACGTCGCGGGTCGGATCGTAATCGTCGCCGTCATTGACGTCCTCCGGGTAGAGCGGGAACACCGTTTCCATTGCGGCTGCCGCGAGGTCCTCCGGGCGCATGCGCACCAGGCGGGACACGCCCGCGGTGGTGTAGTGCGAACCGGTGTCGCCCTCGTGCAGCTCGGCGATGGCACCGGTGTCGCGGCCGAGGTAGACCTTCACGCCCTTGTCCTGGATGGTCCAGCCGTGGGTCCACAGTGTGCCGTCACCGTGGTAGTCCAGTTCGTGGCGGACCTTCCACGGGTTCTTGATCGCGCCGGCGAGGGGGGCGATCACCATCAGGCCGGCGAGGACACCAGCGGTGCCGAGCAGGCCCTTCAGTGCCGAACGACGGCCGAGGGTCGACGTCTCCCATGCGTCGTTCAGCAGCGCGGTGGTGGTGCGGCGGTCCAGCTCGCTGGAACGGCCGTCATGGCGGCGCTGCACTGCAATCTCTTCCGGCACGAACTTCTTCACGTACTGGATGATCGCCACGCCGAGACCGACAAACGCCAAAGCCGCGGTCAGGCCCAGCAGCGGGGTGTAGAGGGTGTAGATAAACAGACCCTCATCGCCGTGGAACTTCGGCTCCCACGGCCAGAACAGGTAAACGCCGAGGAAGGCCAACGCCGAGATGATCGAGATGGTCAGCCAGATACCGATGCCGGCAGCAGCGGACTTCTCGCGCGGATCGCCCTCGACCGGGAAGCGCTCCTTGCGGTACGCCACCGTGACATCGTCGAGCTCGGTGCCCAGGGCAGCCAGCTCCGCATTGCTCATGCGGTCCAGCTCTTCCTTCGTGTAATTCTTCTTCACATCACTCATGAGCGAGATCCAATCCACATAGCAGCGGCAGCGACCAGGGTCACGCCGATGATCCACATCGCCATACCTTCAGAAACCGGGCCTAGGCCACCGAGGGCGTAGCCGCCCGGGGACGGGGTTTCCTTGGTGGACTTGATGAAGGCGATGATGTCCTTCTTCTCGTCAGCGGAGAGCTGACGGTCGGAGAACTTCGGCATGTTCTGCGGACCGGTGAGCATGGCCTGGTAGATCTCCTGCTCGTTGGCCGGATCCAGTGCGGGCGCGTACTTACCGGAGGACAGTGCGCCGCCGCGGCCGGTGAAGCTGTGGCAGGAAGCGCAGTTCAGGCGGAACAGCTCGCCGCCGCGGGCGACGTCGCCTTCCTGGATCTTGCCGTCGTAGTCCTTGCCGCGGAGCTCCTCCATGGCAAGCGAGCCGTCCTCGTTGTACACCAGCTCCGGGCCGCCGCCGTTCGCTGCAACGTAGGCAGCGAGGGCGAGAGCCTGTTCCTCGGTGTAGCGCGGGCGCTTGCGTTCCGCCTGCGCGTCGTTGGACATCATCGGCATACGGCCGGAGTTGACCTGGAAGTACACGGCGCCTTCGCCGGTACCGATGAGCGACGGACCGCGGTCCTGAACGCCCTGCAGGTTTGCGCCGTGGCAGGTGATGCAGGCGACGTCGTAGAGGTCCTTGCCCTCCTGGATCATCGCTTGCTCATCACGGGCCGCCGTTGCCACCTGTGCGTTCGGGGTCAGTGCAGACGCGAGAAGCCCCGCGCCGGTCAACCCCAGCGTCAAGGCCGCAGCGCCAGCGAGCGTGCGCTGCGTCTTGCGTCCCTGGCGCTTCTTCTTGGGTGTGTTTTCCATTGTGTTCCCTTTATCGACTTTTCAGAACTTTTCCGCTCCCCCAGGCATTCACCTGGAAGAGGACTACTGAACGATGTAGATGGTGATGAACACGCCGATCCAGATGGCATCGACGAAGTGCCAGTAGTAGGAAACTGCCATTGCGGCGGTTGCCTGAGCCGGGGTGAACTTCGACTTGGCCACGCGCAGCAGCACCACGATGAACGCGATGATGCCGGCGGTCACGTGAGCCATGTGGAAGCCGGTGATGATGTACACCACCGAACCGAAGACGGAAGACTGCGGCGTAACGCCGGCCGTGACCATCTCGGTCCACTCGAAGGCCACCAGGCCGAGGAAGATGACGCCCAGCACAATGGTCACGGTGAACCACTTGCGCAGGCCGAACACGTCACCCCTCTCGGCGGCGAACACACCGAACTGGGAGGTGAAGGAGGACGCGATCAGCACGGCGGTGATGATTCCGCCGAACACGATGTTGAGATGATCGGTCTGGGTGCTCCAGTCACCGTTAGCGAGGCCGTTTGCGCGCGACGTGAAGTACATCGCGAACAAACCGGCAAAGAACATGAGCTCTTGGGCGAGGAACGCAATCGTGCCCACGCTGACCATGTTCGGACGGTTCAGCGCTGGGACGCGATTCTGCGGCGTCGCCATATCTTGGTTTGTCATTGCGGTCGTCACGGATGAGATTATCCCCTATTTCGTCCTGATATTCATCTCACTCACCCCCGCAGTTTTCCTGTGAACTCGCGCGCAACCAGCACCTTTTCACATGGCCCGTATTGCGGAAAAACTTTTTTCATATCCACGGGAACTTTTCTGCCTCATATCCGACTAGAACGATGCTGGTCATCGCATCGGGTGCACGCCTACCGCCCTACCTCGCAGAATTGGCCGACATTTTTCTGGCCGGCTCTCCCGCCCTCAAAAAGTTCCCCGGTGTGCCTGATCTCACATCTCCCGCGGCTTGCCCGCCCGCGCAAAATGGGGGACAAACTTTCGGATGATCGGACCATTTTCGACCGTCAAACGCAAAAATTCCCCCGCCGCGACCCATCGCGGCGGGGGGAGTTTTCGTTTCAGCGTTTAGTGCTTCTCGCGCGGAATACCGTACTGCAGGCTCAGCATGGTAGTGGCCCAGATCAGGAACACCGCACCAAGGGCGAGCAGCCACAGCTGCCAGAAGGCAATGCCCAAGCCGAGCACGCAGATCGCCATCGCCATCGTGAACGGCCAGATGGAGCTCGGAGAGAAGAAGCCGAGCACGCCGGCGCCGTCTTCGATCTCCGCCTCTTCCCAGTCCTCCGGGACGATGTCCATGCGGCGCTCAGTGATGCTGAGGTAGCCGCCCAGCATGAAGGAGAAGACGGTGGCAAGTACGAGGCCGACCGAGCCGATCCACTCGATACCGAACAGGTACGCGTCCTCGCCGATCCACGTCGTAGCGAGGATGTAGAACACGGCCATCAAAGCAAGGAAGGTGCCGATGGCGTAGAAAACCTTTGATCCAGTTCCCATGGCTTCGCTCTCTCTTTCTTAAACGTTCGCGTTCGGGTCGACAGTGTTGTTGCCGTCGCGGGTCGCATCGCGCTGGGTGACGAACGGACGGGTGGAGGTTGCGTACGGATCCTCGCCGATAGACTTCAGTGCCTCGGAGTTCGGTGCGTCCGGGTTGTCGCGGCGGAACTGGATGTACTGCTCGAACTTCTCCGGGCTCACGGCGCGGACCTCGAAGTTCATCATCGAGTGGTAGGTGCCGCACATCTCGGCGCAACGGCCGACGAATGCGCCTTCCTTCTCAATGCGCTCGATCTGGAACGCGCGCTGCTGCTGGTTGTTCTCCGGGTGCGCGTAGACGTCGCGCTTGAACAGGAACTCCGGAACCCAGAACGCGTGGTTCACGTCGCCGGAGGCGAGGCGGAACTCGATCGCGGTGTCGGTCGGCAGCACCAGCACCGGCACCTCTTCGGTGGAGCCGATGGTCTCAATCTCGTTGAAGTTGAGGTAGGACTGGTCGCCCATGGAGGTGCCGTGAATCGGGTTCGCGTTGTGCATGTCCTCCGGGTCGTACTTGGTTTTCTCGGCGAGCGCCTGACGCTCGGAGTCCAGACCGTCGTAGTCCTTGCCGTCCTCGGTCAGGTCGCCGGCAACGTTGGCGTAGCCGAACTTCCAGTTCCACTGGTAGCCGGTGACGTCCACGGTCACCTTCGGGTCCTTGTCCAGGGCGGTGGTCTTGGTCTGCGCCTGGACGGTGAAGAAGAACAGCACCATCACAATGATGACCGGCAGGATGGTCAGGCCCAGCTCGAGGCCGACGTTGTACTGCAGCTGGCGCGGGAACTCGCCGGCACCCTTCTTGGCGCGAGCCTTACCGTTCCAACGGACGATGGCCATGATGAACAGGCCCCACATGATGATGCCGATAATCCAGGCGGCAAGCCAGGTCCACACCCAGAAGTTGTACATCTGGGTGCCCTCCGGGGTGACCGGGTCCGGCCAGCCCATGTCGAGGATGTTTGCGAGCGCCTCCGGCGCAGCAACGTCACAGCCGGCAAGCCCGAAGCTGCCGAGCAGGAGCGCGCCCGCGACGCCGAGCTTCCTGGCGATACCGCGGTTTACTTCCTTATCCACGTGTGTCTGCCTTCCTGTCCACACTAAAAACACTGAATGCCCATGCTCATGACAGAACATTCTTACGTGGTCAGAATAGTTCATCTCGCCTACCCCGTCGGAATCTCGGAGGGAGGCGCAGCCGCGGGCACCGGGGGAACGTCGATAAGCAAGTGCTTAGCGACGATAACGCTTCGCCAAGCAAACGAACCCGTGAAAAAGTTCATCCATAAGTTGGCCCCCTTATGGGGCACGGCGAAAGTTGGGCGGTTCCGGTTCACGAAAACTGGACGCAAAACCTTATTGTTGAGGGGACTTCCCGCCGCGTAGCAACGGCGCACCTTATATATACGGAGAGGTTTGAGTATGTGTGGCCTTCTTGCCCTGCTTAGCGCGGACGCAAACGCAGCCAAGTTCGTTGATGCTGTCGAGCGCGCCCTGCCGTGCATGTACCACCGCGGCCCGGACGCCGCCGGCACCTGGAACGACGACTCTGCGGTGTTCGGGTTTAATCGCCTGGCCATCATCGATATCGAGCACTCCCACCAGCCGCTGCGCTGGGGGCCGGCGGACAACCCGGAGCGCTACGCGCTGACGTTCAACGGCGAGATTTACAACTACATCGAGCTGCGCGAGGAGCTCCAGTCCGCCGGCTACACCTTCAACACCAGCGGCGACGGCGAGCCGATCGTGGTTGGGTACCACCACTGGGGCGCGAACGTGGTCGAGCACCTGCGCGGCATGTTCGCCTTCGTCATCTGGGACACCGAGACGCAGACGATGTTTGCGGCGCGCGACCAGTTCGGTATCAAGCCGCTGTTCTACGCCACCACGGACAAGGGCACGGTGTTCGCCTCCGAGAAGAAGTCCATCCTGGAGATGGCGCCGGAGCTCGGTCTAGGCCTGGACCTTGATCGCCGCGCGATCGAGCACTACGTGGACCTGCAGTACGTGCCCGAGCCGGAGAGCCTGCACAAGGAGATCCGCCGTGTCGAGTCCGGCTGCACCGTCACCTTAAAGCCGGGCGGCGAGGTGCACTCGGACCGCTACTTCAAGCCGCACTTTCAGTCCCAGCCGGTGACGAAGGGCAAGGAGCAGGACCTCTACGACCGCATCGCGCGTGCGCTGGAGAACTCCGTGGAAAAGCACATGCGTGCCGACGTCACCGTGGGCTCGTTCCTCTCCGGCGGCATCGACTCCACCGCCATTGCCACGCTGGCCAAGCGCCACAACCCGGACCTGCTCACCTTCACCACCGGTTTCGAGCGCGAGGGCTACTCCGAGGTTGACGTGGCCGCCGAGTCCGCCGAGGCGATCGGTGTCGAGCACATCGTGAAGATTGTCTCCCCCGAGGAGTACGCGGACGCCATCCCGAAGATCATGTGGTACCTGGACGACCCGGTGGCGGACCCGTCGCTGGTGCCGCTGTTCTTCGTGGCGCAGGAGGCCCGCAAGCACGTCAAGGTGGTACTCTCCGGCGAGGGCGCCGACGAGCTGTTCGGCGGCTACACCATCTACAAGGAGCCGCTGTCGCTCGCGCCGTTTGAGAAGCTGCCGGGCGCTCTGAACAAGGGGCTGAACCGGCTCAGCCGCGTGCTGCCGGAAGGCATGAAGGGCAAGAGCCTGCTCGAGCGCGGCACCACCCCGATCGAGGACCGCTACTACGGCAACGCCCGCTCCTTCAACTTCGACCAGCTCAACCGCGTGCTGCCGTGGGCGAAGCGCGAGTGGGACCACCGCGAGGTCACTGCCCCGATCTACGCCGCCTCCACCGAGATGGACCCGGTGGCGCGCATGCAGAACCTGGACCTGTTCACCTGGATGCGCGGCGACATCCTGGTCAAGGCCGACAAGATGAACATGGCCAACTCCCTCGAGCTGCGCGTGCCGTTCTTGGACAAGGAGGTCTTCGAGGTCGCCCAGACCATCCCGTTTGATCAAAAGATCGCCAACGGCACCACCAAGTACGCGCTGCGCAAGGCGATGGAGCAGATCGTGCCGCCGCACGTGCTGCACCGTAAGAAGCTGGGCTTCCCGGTGCCGATGCGCCACTGGCTGGCCGGCGACGAGCTCTTCGGCTGGGCGCAGGACACCATCCGCGAGTCCCAGACCGACGACATCTTTGCCAAGGACCAGGTGATGGAGATGCTCAAGGAACACCGCGACGGTGTCTCCGACCACTCCCGCCGACTGTGGACGGTGCTGGCGTTCATGGTCTGGCACGGCATCTTTGTCGAGCACCGCATCGACCCGCAGATCGAGCACAAGGACTACCCGGTCCAGCTCTAGCGCAGCCATTTTCCGGCGAATCTGGCTGCCGGCATGACGGCTGCCTGGTTCAATGGTTTGCATGTCAACTGCACGGAAAGTCCTCATCGCAGTAGCCGGCGTCCTCGGCGCGCTGATACTTGTCGCCGTCGCCGCCGCGTTCGTCTACGGCCCCACCATGACCGCGAAGTTTTCGGGAACCGCGCGATTCTGGGGCACGGACACACCACGCCGCTACGCAAAGACAGTGTTGGATCTGTCGGAGGAGGGCATCTACGGCGACTCCGAGGAGTTCCGGGCCGCGCGCGCCGCAGCCGAAGATGCGGTTCAGGGGGCATCTTCGCGTGACGACGTCCGCTCCGCCCTCAACGATGCCGTGAAGGCTGCCGGCGGCAAGCACTCCAAGCTCATCGAGCCTGGTGCCGAGCAGGACAACGCAAGTGAAGCGGACACCCGCTCCCCGTCTGTGAATGTCAAAGACGGCGTGGCCTGGGCGACGGTGCCCGGTGTGGGCCGCCACGACGACGGCCAGCATTACGCCGACACGCTTGCCAAGGGGCTGGCTGCCGCTCGCGACGGCGGTGCCTGCGGCGCGGTGGTGGACCTCCGCGGCAACGACGGAGGCGACATGGGGCCGATGCTCGCCGGGGTCTCTCCCCTACTGCCGGACGGCACAGCACTGGAGTTTGTCTCCAACGCGTACTCCAGCCCCGTGACGATCGAGGGCAACGGGGTGCGCGGCGGCGGTAGTCCGACGACTACCTCCGGCGGCAAGTGGGACGCGCCGGTCGCAGTGCTTGTCGACGGCGATACCGCTTCCTCCGCCGAAGCGACCATGCTGGCGTTCCGAGGCTTGGACCACGCCAAGAGTTTCGGCACCCCGACAGCCGGCTACGCCTCAGCCAACATGGTCTACGACTTCCCCGATGGCAGCGCACTGATGCTGACCATTGCGAAAGATAAGGCACGCACCGGCGAAGTTTTCTCCGAAGACCCGATCCAGCCCGATGAGCCCGGCGGCGAAGACGCAGCCCTCGCGTGGCTCGCGGCCGAGCACAGCTGCGCATAAGACGCGAAAAAGCTCCGCACTGTGTGACGGTGCGGAGCTTTAGTCGTCGATAAGCACGAAGTGCTTAGTTGAAGCTGTCGCCGCAGGCGCAGGCGGAACCCGCGTTCGGGTTATCGATGGTGAAGCCCTGCTGCTCGATGGTGTCCGCGAAATCGATGGTGGCGCCCATGAGGTACGGCACGCTCATCTTGTCCACGACCAGGCGCACGCCGCCGACCTCGTCGGCCTTGTCGCCGTCCAGGTCACGGTCGTCGAAGTAGAGCTGGTAGCGCAGGCCGGCGCAGCCGCCCGGCTGGACAGCGATACGCAGGGACAGGTCGTTGCGGCCCTCCTGATCAAGCAGGGCCTTCGCCTTCGCAGCGGCGGCCTCGGTGAGGTTCACGCCGGTGGTAGAGGTGGGGGCAGTCATTGCAGTCTCCTTCGTGCCTCGACTCAAGTCTTTCGATGTGGAGTGGCGCCCATGCTACGCGCCACTGGCCATGCACAGTGCAACCGGTAGGCGTGCCGGGTTATTCCACTCCCGCACGCGGGCCTTGTAGCCTAATGAGCGTGAAACTTCCCTGGCAGAAAACCGAGCAGAGCGCAGACGCGGCGCAGGGCTCGACGAAGGTCGAGCTGCCTGAGGCTGAGCAGGCCGAGCAGACGGGGGAAAAGCTCCCTAAGGGCTACACCCCGCCGAAGGGCCGCCCGACGCCGAAGCGCATCGACCAAGAGATCAAGCGCGGCGTGGTGCGCGACCCGAACGCCGCCACCCCGGCGCAGATCCGTCAGCGCGAAAAAGAGCTGAAGAAGACCATGTCCAAGGAGGAGTGGAAGGCGCACAAGAAGCAGGTGCGGGAGGAAAACCGCGCCCGCAACCGCGAGATCCAGGCCCGCATGGACGCCGGCGACGAGCGCTACCTCACCGAGCGCGACCGCGGCGAGGTGCGCGGGTTCGTGCGCGACTGGGTGGATTCCAAGCGCTTCTTCAACAACTACGTCATGCCAGCCGCGCTGGTGCTCTTGCTGATCATGCTGATCGGCACCTGGCTACCGCGCGTGTCCGCCGTGCTGTCGCTGCTGAGCCTGCTGTTCATGCTGACCATCTTCATCGAGGGGTTCATCATCGGCATCCGGGCCAACCGCGCCGTGCGCGAGAAGTTCCCGGAGGCCGACACCGGCTTCGGCCTGGGCATGTACGCCTTCTCCCGCGCCACCCAGCCGCGCAACTGGCGCACCCCGAAGCCGCGCGTGGCCGTGGGCGAGAAGGTTTAGGCCATGCAGTTTCCACCGGTTGACGCCCCGAAGCAGTCCCACGGCCACGCCGTCGCCGACGCCTTGGCTGGCTCTGCTGCGGGGCTGGCGCTGGGCAGGCTGGGTTCTCTGGCGTCCAGGATCGCCTCGGTGCAGGGCACGGATGTCCCCGCCCCGTTTGCCCGTCCGCGGGTTGTGATCGTGGCGGGCAAGCACGGCGTTGCCGCGCGCGGCGTGTCCGCGTGGACGGAAGACGCCGGCGACGTGCAGGCCGAGCAGCTGCGCGCCGGCGGCGGCCCGGCCCACGCCGCGGCGCGACTGGCAGGTGCGACGGTGCGCTTCATCGGCGACTACCTGGACACCCCCACCGGCGCCATCGACGTGGAGCCCGCCACCTCCCCCGAGGTGTTCGACGCCGCCCTCGCCGCCGGCGCCGAGGTGGCGGACAACGAGATCGATTCGGGCGCGGACCTGATCATCCCCGGCGACATCGGGGTGGGCAACACCACCGTCGCTGCGGCGGTCTACGGCGTATTCACCCGCACCGAGCCGGTGAAGGCCATCGGCCGCGGCTCCGGCATCAACGACAAGGTGTGGAAGGTCAAAGTCGCCGCGGTGCGCGACGCAATGTTCCGCGTGCGCGACTTCCGCGAGGACACCGAGTGCGTCTGCGCCGAACTGACCGGCCCGGACTTCGCGTTTTTGGTCGGGCTGATCGCCCAGTCCGCCGCGCGCCGCACCCCGGTGCTCATCGGCGAGGCCTACCCCACCCTCGCCGCCTACGTGGCCGAGCGTCTCGCCCCCGGCACGAAAGACTGGCTCATCGCCGGCCAATCCACCGCGGAACCGGCCCACGCCGGCTGCCTCGAGGCACTGGGCCTGACGCCAGTACTGGCGCTGGAAATGAAAACGGGCCAGGGCGCAGGGGCCCTGGCCGCGCTTGGTCAGCTCAACCTCGCCGCTGAGTTGGCGGGTGAGGTGCTGGCCGAAGGTGCGTCGATAGGCAATTAGCTCTCGATGAGCACGGTGTTCCAGCCGTGGGTGTCCTCCGCGTCGCCGGTCTGGATGCCGCGGAGGCGCTCGCGCATGGCCATGGTGATCTCGCCGGCCTCGTTGTTGTTCACCGTGAATTCGCCCTCGTTGGACTTCACGGTGCCCACCGGGGTGATCACGGCCGCGGTGCCGCACGCCATGGTCTCGGTGATCGTGCCGTCCTCGACGCCTTGGCGCCACTGCTCGACGGTGATCTTGCGCTCCTCGGCGGTGTAGCCCAGGTCCTCGGCCACCTGGAGCAGCGACTTGCGGGTAATCCCCGGCAGCAGCGAGCCGGTCAGCTCGGGGGTGATGATCTTCGCGTCCGCGCCCGAGCCCTCGACGAACATGAGGTTCATGCCGCCCATCTCCTCGATGTACTTGCGCTCGATCGCGTCGAGCCAGACCACCTGGTCGCAGCCCTTCTCCGCCGCCTGCTGCTGCGCCAAAAGGGACGCGGCGTAGTTGCCGGCGAACTTCGCATCACCCGTGCCGCCGGGGGCCGCGCGGACATAGTCCTCGGAGATCCAGACGCTCACCGGCTTGATGCCGCCAGAGAAATACGCGCCGGCCGGCGAGGCGATGATGTAGAAGCTGTAGCTCGAGGACGGCTTCACGCCCAGCGTCTTCTCCGTGCCGATCATGAACGGGCGCAGGTACAGCGACGCCTCGCCGCCGGCTTCCGGCACCCAGTCGGAGTCAATGTCCACGATCTGGCGCACCGCCTCCAGGAAGACCTCCTCCGGCAGCTCCGGCATGGCCATGCGCTTGGCGGAGTTGTTCAGGCGCTTCGCGTTCTGCTCCGGGCGGAACGCGGTGATGCTGCCGTCGGTGTGGCGGTAGGCCTTCAGTCCCTCGAAGATGGCCTGGCCGTAGTGGAACACGTTGGACGCCGGATCCAGCGAGATCGGCTCGTTGGCGCGCACCTGCGCGTTGTGCCAGCCTTCGTCCTCGGTCCAATCGATGGAGACCATGTGGTCCGTGAACTGCTGGCCAAACGCCGGGTCTTCGAGGATCTTCGCGCGCTCCGCGTCGGGGGTGGGGTTTGCGGTGGGGGTAATTGTGAATTCGATCTCAGCCATACGGACCAGGGTACTCCCCTCATTCAGTACGCTCACAGGGTGTAATTGCCCGCACAACGAAAGGACATCCATGGCCTTCGACATCAGCCTCCCCGCCCGCGGCACCACGGTGCGCACAACGCTCGGCACCACTGCCCCGGAAGGTGCGGCGCTGCTCGTCCCCGTCGCGAACGGCGAGGACGGCATCGAGGTCCCGGTCACCGCACTCGCCCCGAAGGGTTTGCTGGAGGCGCTGGTTGCGGTCGGTGCCAAGGGCACCGAGGGCGAGGTGACGCGTCTGCTTATCGACGGCTCCCTGGTCACCGCATTCGGCCTCGGCAACGCCTCCGAGATCGACGACGAAGCGGTCCGCCGCGGCGTCGGCGCGGCAGCGCGCTCGTTGAACGACGTGGAGCGCGCCGCCATCTCCGCCGAGTTCGGCGTCGCGCCTGTGGTGGAGGGCCTGCTGCTGGGCGGCTACACCTACACCGGCATGAAGTCCCAGGCCGAGGTCGCCGACGACGAGAACTCCGATGCCGAGACGCCGCAGACCACCGAGGTCACCGTCGTCGGCGCCGACGAGGCCGAGTACAACGCCGCGGTGATTGTCGCCGAGTCCGTGAACTTGGCGCGCGACCTGGTCAACACCCCTGCGAACTACCTCTACCCGGAGTCCTACGCCGGCGTCATGGGCGAGGTCGCCCAGGCTGCCGGCCTGGACATCGAGGTGCTCGACGAGGCCGCGCTGGAGCAGCAGGGCTTCGGCGGCATCCTGTCCGTGGGCCGCGGCTCCTCGCGCCCGCCGCGCCTGGTGCACCTGACCTGGGCGCCGTCCGGGGCATCTCAGAAGGTCGCGCTGGTGGGCAAGGGCATCACCTTCGACACCGGCGGCATCTCGCTCAAGCCCGGCTCCGGCATGGAGGACATGATCTCGGACATGGGCGGCTCCGCGGCCCAGCTCGCCGTGATCGCCGCGGCGGCGCGCCTTGAGCTGCCGGTGCGCGTCGACGCCTGGCTGCCCCTGGCGGAGAACATGCCGTCCGGCACCGCCACCCGCCCGGGCGACGTGATCACCCACTACGGCGGCATCACCAGCGAGGTCATTAACACCGACGCCGAGGGACGCCTCGTGCTTGCCGACGCCGTCGCCCGCGCCTGCGAGGACTCCCCCGCCTACCTCATCGAAACGGCCACGCTCACCGGCGCGCAGCTGGTGGCGCTGGGCAACCGCACCGCAGGCGTGATGGGCTCCGATAAGCTGCGCGACCTCATCGCCGAGACCGGTCGCGGCGTGGGCGAGCAGGCCTGGGCCATGCCGCTTTTGGAGGAGCAGGAGGACGAGTTGAAGTCCCCCATCGCCGACATCCGCAACACCCACAACGCGCGTACCGGCGGCATGCTGTTCGCGGGCCTGTACCTGTCCCGCTTCGTGCCGGAGGACGTCGAGTGGGCGCACATCGACATCGCCGGCCCCGCCTGGAACGGCGGCGCCCCCTACGGATACACCCCGAAGCGTGCCACTGGCGCGCCTGTGCGGACGATTGTGGAGACGTTGTCGCGCCTCGTCGATAAGCAATAAGAGTCGGCGACGCTCCGGCGCTCGCAAGATCTGACAACAGCCCTACATTTCCGCAGGTCGCCACGGGCCGATTTCGGCAGAATGTCAACTTTTACGAGGTTGTCCGCAATGCGGAGCCCGCAAACGGCGTCTTTTGTACGAATCAACAACGCCCCGGCGTTTTCCCAGGTGGGAAACCAGCACGCCGGGGCGTTTTGTCGATTCGTACAAACTAGCCGTAGGGGTTTTCGCCGCGCTCGAACCGGGCGCGGCGCTGCTTTTGCTCCTCGCGCTTGCGCAGAATGCGCTCCTGCTCGATCTTTTTGCGCATGCGGTCGGGGTAGCCGGTCTCCTCGACGTCGTAGAGCATGATGCCCAGCATGTCGGCCACCTGGTCGATGCCCTTGGGGCCGCCGATACGGCGGCGGGTGTAATTGCCCTTCTCGTCGACGAGGACGACGGACATCTCGTTGACCATTGTTTCCGGCTCGACAAAACCCTCGACATAGGACCTGCCGACGACCCAGTCGCGCAGGTACTGCGCATCGTCCGGACGAATCGTCTCCCCCGGCGCGCGGGGTGGTTTAAACGTCGTGGACTTCTTGCCTTTGCCGAACAGGTTGAACACGTCACACATCATACGGGGCGTCTCGGGTAGAAAAGGTCACCCCTTGGGCGACGTGCGGGGCGTGTTACAGGTACGCTTTATGCCTGTATAGCTTCCAACGTTTCAATGAGGAGACTTAAGAAATGGCGCACTCAGTTGAGATGCCCGAGCTGGGCGAATCGGTCACCGAAGGCACGATCACCACGTGGCTGAAGGAAGTCGGCGACACGGTCGAGGTGGACGAGCCGCTGCTCGAGGTCTCCACCGACAAGGTCGACACCGAAATCCCGTCCCCGGTCGCAGGCGTGATCCTGGAGATCAAGGCCGAGGAGGACGACACCGTTGAGATCGGCGACGTGATCGCCATCATCGGCGACGAGGGCGAGGAAGCGGACTCTTCCTCCGACAAGAAGGAAGAGAAGGCTGAGGCTGAGGAGCCGGCCGAAGAAAAGACCGAGGAGAAGGCTGAGGCGCCGAAGAAGGACGACAAGCCGGCCAAGAAGGCCTCCGGCGACGCCACCGACGTGGAGATGCCGGAGCTGGGCGAGTCCGTCACCGAGGGCACCATCACCACCTGGCTGAAGGAAGTCGGCGACGAGGTTGAGGTGGACGAGCCGCTGCTCGAGGTCTCCACCGACAAGGTCGACACCGAGATCCCGTCCCCGGTTGCCGGCACCCTGATCGAGATCCTGGCTGAAGAGGACGACACCGTCGAGGTCGGCGACGTCATCGCCCGCGTCGGCGACGCTGATGCTGCAGCAGCTTCCGACGACTCCAACGAGGACGAGGCAGAGGCAGAGGAGCCGGCCGAGGAGAAGGAAGAGCCCAAGGAAGAGAAGAAGGCCGAGCCGAAGAAGAAGTCTTCCGGCGGTGCAGGCACCAAGGTTGAGATGCCGGAGCTCGGCGAGTCCGTCACCGAGGGCACCATCACCACCTGGCTGAAGTCCGTCGGCGACATGGTCGAGGTCGACGAGCCGCTGCTCGAGGTCTCCACCGACAAGGTCGACACCGAGATCCCGTCCCCGGTCGAGGGCACCATCCTGGAGATCCTGGCCGAGGAAGACGACACCGTAGAGGTCGGCGATGTCATCGTGATCATCGGCGACGCTGACGCCGCCGTCGAGGAAGACGATGCCGACGAGGCTGAAGAGGCTGAGGCGCCGGCCGAGGAAAAGGCTGAAGAGAAGCCGGAACCGAAGCAGGAAGAACCGAAGGCCGAGAAGACCGAGAAGGCTGACAAGGCTGACTCCAAGAACGCGTCCGCCAAGGTCAACAACGGCGACAACGTCCCGTACGTCACCCCGCTGGTGCGCAAGCTCGCCGACAAGCACGGCGTGGACCTGAACACGGTTGAGGGCACCGGCGTCGGCGGCCGCATCCGCAAGCAGGACGTCCTGGCCGCTGCCGAGGGCGGCAAGGCCGAGGGCGCCGCTGACGCAGCTGCGGCGAAGGGCGACGAGAAGGCGGCCCCGAAGGGCCCGCGCGCAAACTGGTCCACCAAGTCCGTGGATCCGGCGAAGGCGGAGCTCATCGGCACCACCCAGCGCGTGAACCGCATCCGCGAGATCACCGCCGCGAAGATGGTGGAGTCCCTGCAGACCACCGCGCAGCTGACCCACGTGCAGGAGGTCGACGTGACTCGCGTTGCGGAGCTGCGTAAGAAGGTCAAGCCGGCATTCGTCGAGAAGCATGGCGCAAACATCACCTACCTGGCCTTCTTCATCAAGGCCACGGCAGAGGCGCTGGTGTCCCACCCGAACGTCAACGCCTCCTACGACGCTGACGCGAAGGAGATCACCTACCACTCCGACGTCAACATCGGCATCGCAGTGGATACCCCGATGGGTCTGCTGGTGCCGGTAATCAAGAAGGTGCAGGACATGAACCTGGCGGATATCGCGAAGGCGATCACCGACCTGGCGTCCCGCGCACGCGACAAGAAGCTGCGTCCGGACGACCTGTCCGGCGCGACCTTCACCGTGACCAACATCGGCTCCGAGGGCGCGCTGCTGGATACCCCGGTGCTGACCCCGCCGCAGGCCGGCATCCTGGGCACCGCCGCGATTGAGAAGCGCCCGGTCATCGTGACCGAGGACGGCATCGACTCCATCGCAATCCGCCAGATGTGCTACCTGCCGTTCACCTACGATCACCAGCTGATCGACGGTGCGGACGCGGGCCGTTTCGTAACCACGATCAAGGACCGCATCGAGCAGGGCGATTTCGAGGCTGATCTCGACATCTAGCCCCGGAATGCGCTGAACCCGGCACCGTTTCTCGGTGCCGGGTTTCGTCGTTTTTGGCATAAAGTGGCGGTATGGCTGACACGTTCAAATCATTTCGTAACTCCACCGACCACTTCATGCGCGAGGCCCTCGGCGGCCTTGTCGCCGCGCACCCATGCGCCGAGTGGCACGACGAGGGCTTCGTGGGGCTTTTGCTTGACGACGCCACCAAAGGCGAACCCCGAGTAGCCGTCATCTCCGGCGGCGGATCGGGCCACGAACCGATGCACGCCGGTTTCATCGGTGCCGGCATGCTGGATGCGGCCTGCCCGGGTCTGCTGTTCACCTCCCCCAACGCGGTGCAGATCGGCGCGGCCACCGAGTGGGCCAACCGCGGCGCGGGCGTGGTGCACGTGGTGAAGAACTACACCGGCGACGTGATGAACTTCACCGTGGCGGGAAACCACGCCGACGCTGAGGTGGCGCAGGTACTTGTGGACGACGACGTGGCCACCGAGATCGACAACGACGACTCGCCGGGCCGCCGCGGCACGGGTGCCACGGTGATCGTGGAGAAGGTCGCCGGCGCTGCGGCTGCGCGCGGCGACGACCTGCAGGCGGTGGCGGAGGTTGCCCAGCGCGCGGCGGATCAGTCCCGCAGCATGGCGGTGGCGCTGCAGCCGGGCCACTCCCCGACCTCGGACCGAGCGACGTTCGACTTGGGCGAAGGCCAGATCGAGATCGGCGTGGGCATCCACGGCGAGCCGGGCGTGGAGCGCCGCGACATTGCTGGCGCGCAGCTGACCGCCGCCGCGCTGGTGGAAGAGCTCCTGGATAGCATCCTGTCCTCGCTGCGCGACGCGGGCGTCAAGGGCGAGGACGTCATGCTCTTCGTCAACGGCCTGGGTGGTACGAGCCAGCTGGAGCAGGACCTGGTCTTCGGCGAGGCGGTCAAGCAGCTGACGCAACGGGGGCTGAAGGTGCGCCGCGGGATGCGCGGCACGCTAGTGACCTCGCTGAACATGGCGGGCATTTCACTCACGCTCACCGTGCTCGACGACGAGCTGATCCAGCTCATCGACGCCGACACCGCCGCCCCCGCCTGGCCCGGCACCGTCGCGGACCCCGAGTACGCGGAAGCGCGCATGGTCGACAACGAGGCACAGCCGGATAGCGGCGAGGAAAACGCGTGGCTGACCGGCTTTGTGGAGCGCCTCGCCGCCAGCTACGACGACCTGACTGCCCTGGACCGCGAGGCCGGCGACGGCGACTTCGGTCAGAATATGGAGGCAGCCTTTGGTGACGTCGTCAGGCCTGTGCGGGGTGCTGATGCAGAGGTGCTGAATTTCTTCGCCCACCGCATGCTGGTGCGCGCCGGCGGCACCTCCGGTGCGGTGCTGGGCACGCTCTTCCGCCAGATGGCGGACGCGTTCGAGGACGCCGGCGTGGATTCACGCGACGCGGACGGCGCCGCGTTTGCCGGGGCGCTCGCGGAGGGGCTGCAGCGCGGCGTCGACGCCATCACGGAGCTCGGCGGCGCGAAGGAGGGCGACAACACGCTCGTCGACGCCCTCGCACCGGCCGCCCGCGCCGCCAAAGACGCCACCGGCAGCGTCGACGAAGTGCTCGCGCACGTCTTCGCCCCGGCGGTCGAGGGCGCGAAGGCGACCCGCGGCATGCAGGCGAAAAAGGGCCGCGCGTCCTACCTCGGCGAGAGCGCGAAAGACGTGCCGGATCCGGGCGCGATCGCGGTGACGTGGCTGTTCGGAAACGCGGGTGTAGACGAGTTCTAAATCGGGCTAACTGGGGCTGAGAAACAGCTAAGCTGTCGCGTGGTTATCACGACCCGATTTTCAAGGAGCCCCAGTTGGATTACATCTCCCGCCATATCGGCCCAGACCAGGCAGAACAGCAGAAAATGCTGGATGCTCTGGGTTACGATTCTATCGATGCGCTGATCAACGCCGCGGTGCCCTCCGGCATCCTGGCGCAGCAGCCGCTCGACCTGCCGGCGGCGTTGACGGAGTACGAAGCCCAGGCCCGCCTGCGCGAGCTCGCAGACAAGAACACCGTGCTGCGCGCGTTCTACGGCCAGGGCTTCTCCTCCACCCTGACCCCGCCCGTGATCCGCCGCGGTGTGGTGGAGGACGCCGGCTGGTACACGGCCTACACGCCGTACCAGGCCGAGATTTCGCAGGGCCGCCTTGAGGCGCTGCTGAACTTCCAGACCATGGTGCAAGATCTCACCGGCCTGGACATCGCGAACGCTTCGCTTCTCGACGAAGCATCCGCCGCCGCCGAAGCCGTCGGCCTGATGTCGCGTGTGGTGAAGAAGGGCCGCCGGGTGCTCCTGGATTCGCGCCTGCACCCGCAGGTGATCACAGTCGCCTCCGAGCGCGCCCGCGCGATCGACCTAGAGGTCGAGGTGGCCAACCTGGCCGAGGGCGTGGTCGGCGAGGACCTCGTCGGCGCCGTGTTCGCCTACCCGGGCACCGAGGGCGACATCGTGGACCCGCGCCCGGTGATCGAGGCGATCCACGAGCGCGGCGGCCTGGTCGCCGTCGATGCCGATATCCTGGCTCTGACGCTGCTTGAGTCCCCCGGCGAGTTCGGCGCGGACATCGCCATCGGCACCACGCAGCGCTTCGGCGTGCCGCTGTTCTACGGCGGCCCGCACGCGGCCTACATGGCGGTGCGCGAGAAGCTGCAGCGCCAGATGCCGGGCCGCCTGGTGGGCGTGTCCAAGGACGCCGAGGGCTACCCCGCCTACCGCCTGGCGCTGCAGACGCGCGAGCAGCACATCCGCCGCGAGCGCGCCACCTCCAACATCTGCACCGCGCAGGCGCTTTTGGCCGTCACGGCGTCGATGTACGCCGTCTACCACGGCCCTGAAGGCTTGAAGGACATCGCGCGTGCGGTGCATAAGCGCGCCACAGACTTCGCCGCGTCGCTCGAGGCTGCCGGCGTGAAAGTCAAGCACGCCGAATTCTTCGACACGGTGGCGGTTGAGGTTGCGGGGGCAGCGGAGGTCGTCGCAAAGCTTGCGGATGCAGGCTACCTGGTCCGCGCAATCGACGAGACCACCGTCGGTGTCTCCTTCGGCGAGGACACCACCGACGCCGACGTCGAGGCGCTGCTTGCGGGCTTCGGGGCTTCCGTCGCTGAGGGCGCGGCGCGCATCCCGGCGGCGCTGGAGCGCACCACCGACTTCCTCACCCACGAGACGTTCAATCGCATCCACTCCGAGACGCAGATGATGCGCTACATCCGCACGCTCGGCGACAAGGACCTCGCGCTGGACCGCACGATGATCCCGCTGGGCTCGTGCACCATGAAGCTCAACCCCACCGCTGGCCTGGAGGCGATCACCTGGCCGGGCTTCGCCAACGTGCACCCCTACACCCCTGACCAGTACACCGAGGGCTGGCGCGAGCTTATCGACGAAATCCGCGCCTGGCTGGTAGCAATCACCGGCTACGCCGAAGTGTCCGTGCAGCCGAACTCCGGCGCGACCGGCGAGCTGGCCGGCCTGTTGGCCATCCGCGCGTACCACGTGGCCAACGGCGACACCGAGCGCGACATCTGCCTCATCCCGGCCTCTGCACACGGCACGAACGCGGCGTCGGCGACGCTGGCGAACCTGCGCGTCGTGGTGGTCAAGACCGCAGACGACGGCTCGATCGACCTTGCGGACCTGGACGCGAAGCTGGAAAAGCACGCCGACGCCGTGGCCGCGATCATGCTCACCTACCCGTCCACGCACGGCGTGTACGAGGAAGACGTGCGCGTGGTCTGCGACAAGGTGCACGCGGCCGGCGGGCAGGTCTACATCGACGGCGCGAACATGAACGCCCTGACCGGCATCGCGCGCCCGGGCGACTTCGGCGGCGACGTTTCGCACTTGAACCTGCACAAGACGTTCACCATTCCGCACGGCGGCGGCGGACCGGGCGTGGGCCCGATCGGCGTGGGCGAGCACCTGATCCCGTTCCTGCCGGGCGACCCGACCGCCGCCGACGGCGAGGGCGGCGTGCCGGTGACCTCCACGTTGTACGGCTCCGCTGGCGTGCTGCCGATTTCCTGGTCGTACATCGCCATGTCCGGTGCCGCCGGCCTGCGCAGCGCAACCGAGCACGCCGTGCTGGGCGCGAACTACATCGCACGCGCGCTGAACGACTCCTACCCGGTGCTCTACACCGGCAACGACGGCCTGGTCGGCCACGAGTGCATTCTGGACCTGCGCGAACTTACCGACGCCTCCGGCGTCACTGCGGCTGACGTAGCCAAGCGCCTGATCGACTACGGCTTCCACGCCCCCACCCTCGCCTTCCCGGTCGCCGGCACGCTGATGGTGGAGCCGACCGAGTCCGAGGACCTGGCCGAGCTGGACCGCTTCATCGAGGCGATGCGCTCCATCCGCGCCGAGATCCAGGAGATCATCGACGGCAACGTCGAGTACGAAAACTCCGTCGTGCACAACGCGCCGTTTACCGCCGCCAGCGTGATCCGCTCGGAATGGCCGTACGAGTTCACCCGCGAGAAGGCCGCCTACCCGGTTGCCTCGCTGGTGCACGCGAAGTACTTCCCGCCGGTGCGTCGCATCGACGAAGCCTTCGGCGACCGCAACCTCCAGTGCGCCTGCCCGCCGCCGGAAGCGTTTGACATCGAAACTGAGTCTTAAAGGAGAACCACCAATGCCACAGACCCCGCTGCATGCCACCCACGAGAAGCTCGGCGCCAGTTTCACCGACTTCGGCGGCTGGGAGATGCCGTTGAAGTACGGCTCGGAGCTGGAGGAGCACCGCGCCGTCCGCAACGACGTGGGCATCTTCGACCTGTCCCACATGGGCGAGATCACCGTCCAGGGCCCCGACGCCGCCGCGTTTTTGGACTACACCCTCATCTCCGACTTCTCCGCGCTGAAAGACGGCAAGGCGAAGTACTCCATGATCGTCGCCGAGGACGGCGGCATCCTGGACGACCTGATCACCTACCGCTTCAGCGAGAACCACTTCATGGTCGTGCCCAACGCCGCGAACACCGCCGCCGTGTGGGCCGCGTTTGAGGCCCGCAAGGGCGACTTCGACGTACAGCTGACCAACAATTCGGAATCGTTCGCGCTGGTTGCGGTCCAGGGCCCGCGTGCGCTCGAGGTGCTGGAGCCTTTGCTTAGCGACGACGCCTCCGCCCTGTCCTACTACTCCGGCGCGTGGATGACCCTCGACGGCGTGGAAACCTTCGTCGCCCGCACCGGCTACACCGGCGAGGACGGCTTCGAGCTGTTCTGCGCAAGCGATGACGCGCAGAAGGTGTGGGACGCCGTCATCGGCTCCGGCACCCCCTGCGGCCTGGCGGCGCGCGACTCGCTGCGCCTGGAAGCTTCGATGCCGCTCTACGGCCACGAACTGACCGCCGAGATCACCCCGGTGGAGGCCGGTATGGGCCGCGCGTTTGCCAAGAAGGAAGCGGACTTCGTGGGCAAGGACGCTTTGCTCGGCCGCGAGCCGAGCGTGGTCATCGCGGGTTTGACCTCCGAGCAGCGCCGCGCCGCCCGCGAGGGCGCCGAGGTCTTCCTCGCAGGCTCGGACGAGAAAATCGGCGTGGTCACCTCCGGCCAGCCGTCGCCGACGCTGGGCTACCCGGTCGCGCTCGCGCACCTGGACCCCAAGCACGCGGAAAAGGGCACGGAAGTGGAAATCGACATCCGCGGACGCCGTTACCCGTTTACTATTGCACCGACCCCGTTTTACTCCCGAAAGGACGCATAACCATGGAGCTGAAGCCGGACTTCTACTACTCCGAGGACCACGAGTGGATCAACGCCACCCCGGACGAAGCAGCAGGCAAGACTGTGCGCGTGGGCATTACCCACGTTGCGGCTGACCGCCTCGGCGAGGTCGTCTTCGCGGAGCTGCCGCAGGTCGGCGACACCGTCACCGCGGGCGAGACCTGTGGCGAGATCGAGTCCACCAAGTCCGTCTCCGACCTGTACTCCCCGGTCACCGGCACGGTCACCGCGGTCAACGAGGACATCGACGGCGCCTACGAGGCCATCAACAACGACCCGTACGGCGAGGGCTGGCTCTTCGAGGTGGAGGTCGAGGAGGTCGGTCCGCTGATGACCGCCGACGAGTACGCCTCCTCCAACGGCGTCTAAGTCGGCGGGGACTAGGGTCTAAGGGTATGACTGCCCCGCGCGACCCGTTTTTCCCCGCCGACAAATCCATCCGAGCCTCAGCCGCGCCCATTGACGTGCGCGAGCTGGGGCTCGTGGACTATCAGGAAGCCTGGGACCTCCAGGCGGACATTGCTTCTCGACGGGCCAAAGGCGAACTGCCGGACACAGTGCTAGTGCTCGAGCACCCCTCCACCTTCACCGCCGGCAAGCGCACGCAGCCGGAGGACATGCCCGACCCCGCCTACCCCGTGCCCGTGGTGCCGGTGGACCGCGGCGGGCGCATCACTTGGCACGGCGAGGGCCAGCTGGTGGTCTACCCCATCATCAAGCTCGCGGAGCCGGTGGACGTGGTCGACTACGTGCGCCGTCTCGAAGAAGCGCTCATCCAGGTCGTGCGCGACGCCGGTGTGACCACGGCGGGCCGTGTCGACGGCCGCTCCGGGGTCTGGGTGCCGGAGGAGACGAAGGCGGTGGACCCGGAGGCGTCGACACGCGAACGCAAGATTGCCGCCCTGGGCATCCGCATCACCCGCGGCGTGACCATGCACGGCCTCGCGCTGAACTGCGACAACACGCTCGAGCACTACGAACACATCGTCGCCTGCGGCATCGATGACGCCGACGTGACCACCCTGTCGCTCGAGCTCGGCCGCGACATCACCCCAGCCGACATGGCTGCGCCGATGGTGCGCGAACTCGAGCGCGCCCTGTCCGGCGAGCTGGTCGTGGCGGACCACACATTCGCCACCCGACCGGACCCCTCGAAGGGTTTGACACGGAAGGTACGGTGAGAAGCGTGACTGTAGCACCAGAAGGCCGCAAGCTTTTGCGCGTTGAGGCGCGCAACTCCGAAACACCGATTGAGAAGAAGCCGCGGTGGATCCGCAACTCCGTCAAGACCGGTCCCGAATACGAGGACATGAAGCAAAAGGTCAAGGGCGCGGGTCTGCACACCGTGTGCCAAGAGGCGGGCTGCCCGAACATCCACGAGTGCTGGGAGTCGCGTGAGGCGACCTTCCTCATCGGCGGATCCCGTTGCTCGCGGCGCTGCGACTTCTGCGACATCGCCTCCGGCCGCCCGGATCCCCTGGACCGCGACGAGCCGCGCCGCGTGGCAGAAGAGGTCAAAAGCCTCAACCTGAACTACTCCACCATCACCGGTGTCACCCGCGACGACCTCGACGACGAGGGCGCCTGGCTCTACGCCGAGGTCGTGCGCAAGATCCACGAGCTCAACCCGCACACCGGCGTGGAAAACCTCACCCCGGACTTCTCCGGCAAGCCGGACCTGCTCCAGGAGGTCTTCGAGGCCCGCCCCGAGGTCTTCGCCCACAACGTGGAGACCGTGCCGCGCATCTTCCGCCGCATCCGCCCAGCGTTCCGCTACGAGCGCTCCCTCGACGTGATCCGCCAGGCCCGCGACTTCGGGCTGATCACCAAGTCCAACCTCATCCTCGGCATGGGCGAGACCCGCGAGGAAGTCCTCGAGGCGCTGCACGACCTGGTCGACGCAGGCTGCGACATCATCACGATCACCCAGTACCTTCGCCCCGGCCCGACCTACCACCCGATCGACCGCTGGGTGAAGCCGGAAGAGTTCATCGAGTACCGCGACGCCGCCTACGAGATGGGCTTCGGCGCCGTCATGTCCGGCCCGCTGGTGCGCTCCTCCTACCGTGCCGGCAAGCTCTACGTCGAGGCGATGGCCCACCGCGGCCTCGAGCTGCCGGAGAATCTCGTGCACTTGGCGGAGACGTCGCAAGGCGATACTGCCCAAGAAGCCTCCACCCTGCTGAAGAAGTACGGCGCATCCGCCGACCACCCAGTGGAGACCCGCTAGGGTCTTTGGCCCGCGTCTTAGCTGTGGCATACAGTTATGGCCATGGCTAAGACGCAGGACAAGGAAGCGGCGAAAGCCGCCAAGAAAGAACAGCGCGCCGCGAAGCGCGCCAAGGGCAAAGCAACCCGCTCGCAGCTCAAGCAGGCGTTCGACATCCAGCGCAAGCGCGACAAAGCGCTGATCCCAATCATGCTCGCCTGCGTGCTGGGCGGCGGGCTGCTGTTCTTCCTCCTCGGCCTGTGGTGGGGCGCGAAGTGGTTCTGGCTGATCATGGGCCTGATCCTGGGCGCCGTGCTGGCGATGTTCATCTTCTCCCGCCGCCTGGAGAAGTCCATGTACGACGAGGTCGGCGACACCCCCGGCGCCGCCGGCTGGACGCTGGAGAACATGCGCAACACGATGGGCATCGTCTGGCAGACCAAAACCGGTGTGCAGGCCAACACCCACATGGACACCGTGCACCGAGTGGTGGGCAACCCGGGCGTCGTGCTCGTCGGCGAGGGCGACCCGAACCGCCTGAAGTCCCTGATGGGCAAAGAGCACAAGCGCGTGGAGCGCCTGCTGGCGGGCGTGCCCGTCTACGAGGTCTACGCCGGCGAGGGCGAAGGCCAGGTGCGCAACCGCGACCTGCAGAAGCACCTGCTCAAGCTGCCGAAGAACTACCAGAAGGACGAGGTGTACAACCTCGCCGCCAAGCTCGACGCGATGGATTCCCGGGGCCGCGGCGCCCAGGCGGCCGGCCTGCCGGGCGGCCCGCTGCCGAAGCAGGCGCAGAACATGGCGGGAATGAACCGCAAGATGCGCCGCATGCAGGAGCGCAAGGGCGGCAAGTGACCGCACACAACCCGCCCATGGACGCCGAGGCGAACACCTGTCTTCGCTTCGGCGTCTTGCTGTTGGCTGCCGGCGCGTCCGGTTACCGCGTGATCCGCGCGGTGAAGCGCTGCGCGCGCTCGGTCGGCTTCGACAACGCCGACGTCATCGTCGGCTTCAACACCATCAGCTGCACGTTCCACCGCGGAGAGCAGTTCCGCACCGCCGTGTCCGACGTGCCGCTGCCGGGGGTGAACGCCTCGCGCATCGAGGCGCTGGAGACCGCCGCACACTCGCTTTTGCAGAGCTACCGCACCCCCGAGGTCATCGACGCGGTGTTGGATGAGATCGAGCGCATCCCCTCTCCACGCTGGGGCTTTCGCCTATCGACGCTCGCCGCCGGGCTGGCCTGCGCCGGATTCGCAGTGCTGAACCAGTTCGGGCTCGCCACCGCCGCGCTGGTGTGCCTGGCGGCGATGCTGGGCCAGCTCGTGCGCGCGTTTTTACACAAGGCCCACTTCAACCTGATCGGCATCACCATGACCGCGTCGTTTGTTGCCTCCGCGGCGTTCCTGCTGCTGGCGCAGGTGGTGCCGATATCAGGTGTGATCTCCCCCGGCTTCGTCGCGGCCGTGCTGTTTCTCATCCCCGGCTTCCCGTTGTTCACCTCGTTTGTGGACCTCGCACGCTTCGACTTCACCGCCGGCATCCCGAGACTGTTCTTCGCGCTCGAGATCATCGTGGTGATCATGCTGACAGTCTCCGTGGTGGCGATGCTTTCCGGCACGCCACAGGCACAGACGGCGCCCGTGCCAAAATCGGCGGAGTTTTTGGTTTCCGGCGCGCTGGCCAGCTTTGTCAGTGTGGGCTGCTTTGCGTTGCTGTTCAATTCGTCGAGACGCATGGCGCTCATCGCCGCAACCCTCGGGATGGTGGCCAACGCCGCGCGCCTCGCATTGCTTGCGGACGGGGTGCGCTCCTACCTCGCCGCGTTCGTCGCCGCGCTGATCATCGGCATCGTCGGCGGGCTGCTGGGCCAGGTGGCGAAGGTGCCGCGCACCACCGTGACCATCCCGGCAGCCGTGGTGATGATCCCCGGCCCCGTCATCTACGCCGCGGTGCACAACTTCGCGGTCGGCGACATCATCAACGCGCTGTCGAAATTCACCGAAGTGTCCTTCGTGGTGCTGTTCATCGCCGGCGGGCTCTCCGTCGGACGCATGCTCACCGACCCGACCTGGGCGTTCTTCCGCTACATCGACTTCGACCACGAACTCGTCGGCGAGGAACGCCCCATCAACAACTAGGTGCGGATCACCGTCGTGGTGGTGGCGCGGTCGTGCATGCCGCGGCCGTCGGCGTCCACAAGCGCCGCCGGCAGCACAAAGCCCGTCAGGATCGTGCGCACCGCCGCGCGCCACAGCCCCACCGGGGCCTCCTTGTCCACGCGGGCCACACCCATGCCCAGCGCCGCCATGCCCGGGGTGCGGGCGAACAGCCAGCCGCACACGATGCCGAGGACGATCCACAGCAGGTACGTCGCGGTGTAACGGTCCCCCAACGCGGAGGTGTTCGCCGTGATCAGCGACGCCGCCACCGCGCACAACGCCCAGTCGATGAGCACCCCGCCCATGCGGCGCAGCACCGACGCCTGGGATCCCGCCCCTTCCTTCGGCATGCCTAAAAACTGCCCCGGGTACTCCGGCAGGGCATCCTCGCCGGAGAATTGGTTGGGGATTTCGGGACCGTCGTGCCAGGTTTGTCGTCGAGAAGCAGCCATGCCTCCGAAGCGTAGCGGGACGTCCGCGTAGACTTGAAACCGCTTATGTCCGACACACAACGAGGAGTACCACCCGTGTCCTTCGACAACATCGAAGACGTCAAGAAATTCATCGCCGACGAGGAGGTGGAATTCATCGACGTGCGCTTCACCGACGTGCCCGGCATCGAACACCACTTCTCCATCCCGGCATCGATGTTCGACGAAGACGTGATGGAAGAAGGCCTCGCCTTCGACGGCTCCTCCATCCGCGGCTTCACCACCATCGAAGAATCCGACATGACCCTCATGCCGGACCTCGCCACCGCCAAGCTGGACCAGTTCCGCTGTGCGAAAACCCTGAACGTGAAGTTCTTCGTCAACGACCCGTTCACCCACGAGCCGTTCTCCCGCGACCCGCGCAACGTAGCCAAGAAGGCCGAGGAATACCTGCGCTCCACCGGCATCGCCGACACCTGCTCCATCGGCGCAGAAGCGGAGTTCTACCTGTTCGACTCCATCCGCTACGAGGTGGAAGGCCACTCCGCGTTCTACGAAGTCGACGCCGAGGAAGGCTGGTGGAACCGCGGCAACGAGGTCGAGGCCGACGGCTCGCCGAACCTGGGCTACAAGAACCGCTGGAAGGGCGGCTACTTCCCCGTCGCCCCGCACGACAAGACCGTCGAGGTGCGCGACGCGATGGTGCGCAACCTCGCCGCCGCCGGCTTCGACATCGAGCGCTTCCACCGCGAGGTGGGCAACGGCGGCCAGCAGGAAATCAACTACCGCTTCAACACCCTGCTGCACGCGGCCGACGACCTGCAGGACTTCAAGTACATCATCAAGAACACCGCGACGCTGTACGACAAGACCGTGACGTTCATGCCCAAGCCGCTCGCCGGCGACAACGGCTCCGGCATGCACGCCCACCAGTCGCTGTGGAAGGACGGCGAGCCGCTGTTCTACGACGAGTCCGGCTACGGCGGCCTGTCCGACATCGCCCGCTGGTACATCGGCGGCCTGCTCGAGCACGCCGGTGCGGTGCTGGCGTTTACCAACCCGACGCTGAACTCCTACCACCGCCTCGTGCCGGGCTTCGAGGCGCCGATCAACCTGGTGTACTCACAGCGCAACCGCTCCGCCGCCATCCGCATCCCGATCACCGGCGCGAACCCGAAGGCCAAGCGCATCGAGTTCCGTGCCCCGGACCCATCGGGCAACCCGTACCTCGGTTTCGCGGCGATGCTCATGGCGGGCATCGACGGCATCAAGAACCGCATCGAGCCGCACGCCCCGGTGGACAAGGACCTCTACGAGCTGCCGCCGGAGGAAGCCAAGGACATCCCGCAGGCGCCGACCTCACTCGAGGCCGCGCTCAAGGCCCTGGAGGCGGACCACGACTTCCTCACCGAGGGCGACGTGTTCACCGAGGACCTCATCGAGACCTACATCAAGCTCAAGTACGACAACGAGATCACCCCGGTGCGCCTGCGTCCCACCCCGCAGGAGTTCGAGATGTACTTCGACTGCTAGGTTTGCATAGACTGACCTGCAGTAAGGCAGGCCGAACTTCCTTGCGGGGGTGATTCGGCCGGGCGATGATTGGGTCATGACTGATCTGATGGATTGTCCGGGCACGGCGGAAGGTGGCGTCGATAGGCATGAGCCCGGCACCGGCGAGCGGCTGAACCGCCTGCGCGCCGCGGTGCTGGGCGCGAACGACGGCATCGTCTCCACCGCCGCCGTTGTCGTCGGCGTTGCGGGCGCGACGTCCGATGCGACCACGATCGCGATGTCCGGCCTGGCCGCGGTGATCGGCGGCGCGGTGTCGATGGCGCTGGGCGAATACGTCTCAGTGTCCTCGCAGCGCGACTCCGAGCGCGCCATGGGCATGTCCGAGGAGATGCAGGTCAACCCGTGGTCCGCGGGCATCGCGTCGTTCCTGTCGTTCCTGCTCGGCGCCGCATTGCCCTTTGCGACGGCGCTGCTCGCCCCCGCATCCTGGCGCATCGCCGCGATCTTCGTGCTGACCCTGGTGGCGCTCGCGTTGACGGGCGCGCTGTCCGCGAAGCTCGGCGAGGCCCCGGTCACCCGCTCGGTGACCCGCATCGTGGTCGGCGGCACCATCGCGCTGGCGGCGACGTTCGCCATCGGCTCGCTGTTCGGAGCGAACGTGGGCTAGAAACACACCGCTGTCCAACAGTGACCTGCCCAACCAGAACCCGACCGAATCGGCGCAAAACCGCAGGTCGGGTTTTGTGCTGCCGGGGCCGTTTTGGTGCAACGGGTCCCGCCCGGTGGGCCGCGCGAGCACCATCCGCAAAAAGGGATTACCATGCGCTGAGTGACTGACAAGTTCCGCCAACTGCCACCGCCCGGCCCCGCGTGGGGCGGCAGCCTCATGGGCACCTCAATCGTGTCGCGACTCCTCGTGGAAATGGACCACCAGTTCTTCGCCGCCGTCTTCGCCGCGATCGCGTGCTTCATCCTCGTCGTGCTCGTGTACGGGTTCGCGCGCTACCGCCACCCCAGCTTCAAGCGCACCACCATGGCCGAATGGTCGATGTTTTTCATCGGCATCCTCGCACTGGGTGCTGCGCTATCCGGGCTTACCGACGAAGGCGTCTACCGCCTCATCGGCTTCTGGGTCGGCGCCCCCGTCACCGTCATCACCTGGGCCATCCAGCTCAGCCGCTTTGAGGGCGCGCCGAAGTTCACCTGGGGCCTGCCGTTGGTCGGCCCGATGATTTCCGCGTCGGTGGCTGGTTGGCTCGCCCGCGACTACGGGCAGTTCTACCACGTGCTCGGCACCGTGTTCTTCCTGATGTCCCTGTTCACCGCGGTGCCCACGTTCGCCCGCGTGTACTGGGCCGCGTGGCACGGGAAGGTGGACCTTTCGGGGCCGCTGTCGGCGACCGCATGGGTGCCGCTGGGCGTGATCGGCCAATCCACCACCGCGATGCAGATTTTGTTCCCCGGAAAATT
This sequence comes from Corynebacterium sp. ACRQP, assembly GCF_022345915.1. NCBI lineage: Bacteria > Bacillati > Actinomycetota > Actinomycetes > Mycobacteriales > Corynebacteriaceae > Corynebacterium > Corynebacterium sp. ACRQP. The sequence goes on from NZ_JAKRMZ010000009.1 coordinate 39,693, forward strand.
CTCCATCCACTACGGCTACGTCGCGCTCGTCTTGGCTATCCCCCTGGGCATTTGGGCGATGTTCAACTTCTACCCCAACGTCGCGCGCTGGGTGGAGTACTCCCCCGCCTGGTGGGCGTGCACCTTCCCGCCGGGCACGGTGAGCATGGGCGGGCACCAGGTCGCGCTTGTCAACGGCTCGCACTGGCTCGATGTCATCGCGTTGTCGCTGCCGTTCCTGCTCATCGTGCACTGGTCGCTGTGTTCCGGCCGCTTCATCAGCTGGGCGATTGAAGGCCGCCGGTAAAAACGGCATGCCGATGTGCCCGCCCGGTGGGGCGGGTTTTCGGTTGTGTGGTTAGTCGAAGAGCAGTTCCATCGCGCCCGGGGTGGTCATGGGGACGCGTGTGCCGTTGGGTGCGACCCAGTGGATTCTCGCGTTCGGGTTGTCGATGTAGCCGAACGGGCCTTGCCTGTTGTCGGCGTTGACCCCGTTGTGGAAGGGGCATAGTTCGGCGAGGTTGTCCATGTTGGTCATTCCCCCGTAGCGCCACGCATTGATGTGGTGGGTTTGGGTGGTCTCTGCCGAGTGTTTGCAGTCGGGAAACGCACACGACGGGCAGAGCAGCTTCGACATGACCTTCTGCTTCGCGTTGGCGCAGCGCTGACCGTAGTAGAGGTTGACGGGTCCTTCTTGGGGGTGGAACGCGGCGACTTCGAGTATGTCGCCGAATTCGTGCTCCATGTACTCGGCCCCGGTCATGGTGGTGCCGTCGGTGCAGATCAGGGTGACTTCGTCTGCGTGGCCTGATTGGATGCGGGCCCAGTCGGCGATCGGCACCAGGATGATCGGCCGGAAGTTCGCCTTCGGCACGCCTTTGCCGTCGCGCAGGATGCTGATGAGTGTGTGGGCCATTTGGGCGGCGGCGGGGTCGTCGGCGTCGATGAGTTGGCGCAGCAGGTGCTCCAAATCTGCGAGGTCGCGCTCGTTGTAGGTGAGGATCATGGTGCGCATGCCTGCTTTCGAGCGGCTGAACTTGCACGAGGGTGGGGCGGGTTTGACGGGTTGTTTGATCAACCGTTTGATGCGCTTGGTCAGGGCCCGGTAGGAGCCGCGGTGGCGCACCAAATCCAACCTAATGCGCCAGCGTTCGGCGGCGCCTTCGACGGCGAGGAGTTTCTTCTCGATGTGCACGAGCTGGTCGATAGGTAAACCCTCGGCGGCGGCGAGGGCGTCGCGTTGCTTGCGGGTGAACTGGGTCGGGCCAAAGTAGGTGTGGTGCACCCGCGCCAAATCACGCACCCGGCCGGTGGACAGGCCGGTGGCCATGGCTACGTCGCGGTCGAAGTCGGCGAGCACAGAAACGCCTGCGGAAACAAAGTCGGTGAAGTTCATGGCCCAGAAGCTAAGCCAGCGCAACCCCCAACACCAGACCCTGCCCGAATTGTGGATAACTTCACCTGTGAAATTCACAATCGGCAGGTCAGCGCGCCAAATTTAAATCTACGTCCATCCCGTCGACGCGGCCGCGCGAGGTGAACTGCCACACCGTGGGCGTCGGAAAGCCAACCGGGCGCGGCCACTCCCCCACGTCTAGAGGCGCAGAAACGTCAACCACCGGGTTTGAACCCCACTGCGCCAACCACAGCGCGCCGAACTCGGCCACGTCCGCGAACAGCATGTGCCGCCGCCAGTACCAGGCGTTCGTGTAGACCCCGGCTACTTCGACGCCTGCGGAGGAGAAGGTGTGATGGGCGGAGCGGACGTCGAGAAGCGAAAGCCCCGCCGGGGACTCGACGTCGAGCCACATAGGCAAGCGGCGGTCCCCGAGAACCTCAAGCGAGGCGGCAACTTGCGAGGCGACGGACGTGCCTTCGGACGGGGCGCGCAGGTAGTGGTACGCCGCCGTCGCGTGCGGGGCGAACGACGAAAACGCGGCATCCTGGTACGTGCCGTCGGTGGTGCGGGCGATGACGAAGTCGAAGCGGGAGACGTCGAGCCCGGCCTGGTGCTCCGAGACGTCGACGCCGAGCCTCACCGCTTGGTCAGCCCCATGCGCGGCGCGAAGCTGCCCGGGTGGCGGCGCTGCGAGGCTGCGTCGGCGATGGCCAGGCGCCACTTCGGGTCCGTCACCGGCATCTGGGAGATGGGGAACCAGCCGGCCTCGGTGTTTTCGTCGTCGCCGACAACAGGGTCCACGGTGGGGTCGAGCGGCTCGCAGCGCAACTGCACCGTCATGTAGCTGGCCTGATCCCCGTTCGCGTGCGTGACCGGGCCGTGCGCGCCCACGCCCAAAATCGCCGCGGCGGTGACCCGCACGCCGGTTTCCTCCAGCACCTCGCGCACGGCGGCGACGTGCGGCTCCTCGCCCGGGTCCGCGATGCCGGTCACGGGGGTCCACTCGCCGTTGTCGGCGCGGCGCACCAGCAGCACCTCGGGGACGGCCCACGGCGACGCATCGGTGGAGTCGCGGAGCACGACGGCGCACACGGCGGGCACCCACATCAGGTCGGTGCCGATTTTCTTGCGGGTTTCCACGATGAACTCCGGGATAGGCATGGTGGCAAGTGTACAATCCCCAGAATTATGAGCACCGCCGTTTCCGACAAGCAGCCCTGGGTCAGACGCGTCCCCGCGCCCCTGTTCGTCGCGGTGTACGGCGCGCTGGTCATCCTGGTGATTTTCGGGGTGGCGATGGCGGCGAGCCGCACCACCGCGAGCACCCCGGAGGACGCGGAGCTGCCGCAGCCGGTGCGCCCGTTCAACCCGGCGCCGGCGGATCCGGGCAACGTCGCGGCGAGCATCCGACCGAACCTGATCGACAACGTGCGCGTGGGCGAGACGAACTCGGGCGCGATGATGCGCGGCGACGTTGTGGACGGCGCCCTCGACGACTCCACCGAGATCGCGGGCCACCTGTCGCGTCTGCTGGAGCAGAATTGTTTGGACACGGTGACGTTGACGTCGAAAAGCGGGATGCGCTTTAACTTCTGGGGCTTTTGCTTCTCGACGCTTCCTCCGGAGACCCTCGCCCAGTACATCGATTTCGGCGTGGCTGAGGGCGCTGATTCGGTGTCGTTTGTGGACTACGCTTCGCACAACCACTTCCGCGTGATCACCCTGAACTGGATGGACGTGGACGACGCCGACGCGCTGTCGAAGCGGTGGCTCGATGTGGAGCGGCCCGACGAGATCGACCGCGTGACGTTCAACGGCTACACCGACGACGAGGTCGTGGTGGTGGACAACGACAAGGAAACCGGCGAGCACCTCAAGCGCTGGCCGCTGCTTGCCAACCCTGTCACCAACGCCGGGGAATAAACTCCGCGTCCGGCACGGCGTGCCGGATCACGGCCATGACCTGCTTGACGTTGGAGTAGCTCATCAGGTGCGGGTCCTCCATGCCCTCGTAGCACTCCTCGCCCGCGCGGCCGGCTTCCGTGCCGGAGACGACGCCGATGACGGTGGCGCGGCCGCCCACGTCCGCGAACACCGGCCCGCCCGAGTCGCCGGAGGCGGCGCACACGGCGGCGATGTCGCCGAAGGTCTCGTCCTCCACGCCGGGGTCGAGGTTGACTATCTGCACCCGCTCAGTGTCCTCGAAATCGCCGCACGTGTAGCCCGTGGTCGCGCCCGTTTTGCACACCCTATCGACGGGCCCAAGGCCCTCCCCGATCCCAGTCGGTATCGGCGCGCCGACCACGTCCATGAACCGCTCCGGGTCCGTGATCTCGATGATGCCGACGTCCGCGCCTTCCGTCTCCGGGGTGTTCTGCGAATACAGCCCGGAGAAAATGAAGTGGCCGACCTCGGAGGCGTAGTCGAAGGCGGTGGAGGCGTTGGTGGGCCACACCAGGTCGCCTTCGCGGCCGCAGTGGCCGGCGGTCACCGCATACGCCCGGCCGTCCTTGCCGGTAAACGAAAACGCCGCGGTGCACGACTGCGCCGTGAAATGCTCCCCGGGCGCCGGGCGGTGGTCCGTGGTCTGGATCTTCGTGCCCGGTGCCCACGGGGCGAACGCGGGCACGAGCACGTTGTTTTCGTTCTCCGGCGCGGGAGCGTCGTCGCCAGGCGTTTGCACCTCGGACAGTGCCTCACGCTCCTCCACCGTGCCGGTGGGGATTTTCGACGCGTTCAGGCCAAGCCATACCACGATGCCCACGATCACCGCCGTCGCGACGATGACGGTGATCCACCCGCCCGTCTGCAGCCCGCTGCGGCGCGCCCGCGCAGTGGAGCCGGGGGCCGGCATGTCCGGGAACTTCAGCGGATACTGCGGGTACTGCTGGGGTTGCTGCGCGGCCTCTCCGGGCATGTCCGGGAAACGCCACTGCGGGCCCTGCTCGGGCTGGTAGCGCTTGGCTGAACCGCCCTGGCTACTCGGAGGCGTCAACCGCCGAGCCCTCGTCGCCGTCCTGCTCCTTCTCTTGGTCCTTTTCTTCGGCCATGATCTTCATGTCCCGGATGAACTTCTCCGGGTCGAAGTCGGTGTAGTGCTCCGGGCCTGCGAACTGCTCCTGTGCCATTGCGCGCACTCCTTCCTTGGTGTGCCCTAGACGTTAGTGCCCTCGATGGCCTCGGCGATAAACGCCTTGACGGCCTCGGCGTCGTTGGGCAGGTCGGTCACGTGGCGCTCCGCGTCCATGATGCCGGCGAAGCGCTCCGGCACCTCCGGCGCCTTGCCGATCGCCTCGGCGATCGTGTCGGCGAACTTCACCGGCAGCGCAGTTTCCAGCACCACGATCGGGGTGTCCACCTCGCCCGCGAGCTGCTCGGCCACGTGGATCCCGTCGGCGGTGTGCGGGTCCACCAGCACGCCGAACTCGTCGTGCACGCGCTTGATGGTGGCCACCCGGTCGGCGTGGGTGGAAGTGCCGGAGGCGAAGCCGAACTCGCCGCGGATGCGCTCCATCGCCTCTTCCCCGCCCAGATCGGTGGCAGCGAAGCCGCCGTCTTTCACCCTGTTGGCGAACAGCTCGCGGGTGAGGTCGGAGTCGCGCAACGTGGCGTCGAAAAGCATCCGCTCAAAGTTGGACGCCTTCGAAATGTCCATCGACGGCGAGGACGTCGCGTAGGTCTCCGCGGCGGAGCGGGGGCGGTACTCGCCGCGCGCGAAGAAGTCGTGGAGCACGTCGTTTTCGTTGGTGGCCACGATGAGGCGGTCGATGGGCAGGCCCATCTGCTTCGCGATGTGGCCCGCGCACACGTTGCCGAAGTTGCCGGTGGGCACGCAGAACGAGACGCGCTCGTCGTTGGTCTCGGTGACCTTCAGGTAGGTCGCGATGTAGTACACCACCTGCGCGAGCAGGCGCGCGAAGTTGATGGAGTTCACCGCGCCTATGGAGTACTTCGACTTAAACCCCGCGTCCGCGCTGACGGCCTTGACCACGTCTTGGCAGTCGTCGAACACGCCGTCCAGGGCGATGTTGAAGATGTTCGGGTCGTCCAGCCCAAACATCTGCGCCTGCTGGAACGGCGTCATGCGCCCGGCCGGGGTGAGCATGAACACGCGGATGCCGTCGCGCCCGCGCATCGCGTACTCGGCCGACGAGCCAGTGTCGCCCGAGGTCGCGCCCAGGATGTTGATCTCCTCACCGCGGCGGGCCAGCTCGTACTCGAACAGCTCGCCGAGCAGCTGCATCGCCATGTCCTTGAACGCGGCGGTCGGACCCTCGGACAGGTGGCCGATGTGCAGCGTGTCGTTCAGGCGGGTCACCGGCACGATCTCCTCGTCGGCGAAGACGGGGGTGCGGTACGCTCGGCGCGCGATGGTCTCGAGGTCCGCCTCGGGGATGTCATCGACGTAGAGCTTCAGCACTTCGGCGGCGAGGGCAGCGTAGCCGTCGTGAAGCAAAAGCTCGCGCCACTCGCTCAGAAGGTCCGGGGTGATGGACGGGTACACCGCCGGCATGAACAGGCCGCCGTCGGGGCTTAGGCCTGTGAGCAGGATGTCTGTGAAGGAGCGCGGCTGCGCCGATGCGTCGCGAGTTGAGATGTAGTCCACCCCGCGAAGTCTACGTCATGGGCGCCTACGTGCGGGGCGGTTCCTGTCGACCGGTCAAAATATCCACCACCGAGCGAATCGCGGCGTCGCCGAGCGGCGGCACGGTGCGCTCCTTCTCGGGCGCGTGCTCGCGCGCGGGCGTGCGGGTTGTCGGCTCGACGGTGATGCTCAGCGTCTCGCCGTCGAGCTCCAGCCCGGTCTTGGGGTCGACGCCGGCCACGCGCGCGGCGTCCACCAGCGCAATCAGGTCTGCGAAGGTGGCGTTGTTCAGGTCGATGGTCATGTTCACTGCCATGGGCTCGAGCATATTGCCTATCGACGCCACTGCGCCTCCCCGCCCTAATCGAACTCGTGCGACGGCACCTCGCCCCAGAACACCTCCTCGACCACCTTGTGGGCGTGGCGGGTGATGCGCAGGTAGTCCTCTAAGAACTCCTGCTGGTCGTCGGGGTCGCAGCCGGCCGAGCCCGCGACCTGCGCGAGCTGCGGGCCCGGCGCGGGAAGTTGGTCGGTGCGCTTGCCGGTCACGAGCACGATGGCGTTGCGGGCGCGGGTGGCGGTGAGCCACGCGGTGCGCAGTATCTCGGCGTGCGAGCCACGGATGACGGACGGGTCGTCGAGCTCGACGAGGAAGTCCAGCGCGTCGAGGGTGGACGGGGTGCGCAGCTCCTCGTGGGTGTGGGCGTGCTGCATGGTCAATAGCTGCACGGTCCACTCGACGTCCGCGAGCGCGCCGCGGCCGAGCTTGGTGTGGGTGGCGCGGTCGGCGCCGCGGGGCAGGCGTTCGTTGTCGACGCGGGCTTTGATACGGCGGATCTCGCGGATGTCGGAAGGCTTGGCGCCGCCAGCTGGGTAGCGGAAGGCGTCGATGGCCTCCAAAAACGCGTCGCCCACGCCGCGGTCCCCGGCGACGACGGCCGCGCGCAGCAGCGCCTGGCGCTCCCAGACCTCGCCCCACTCGCGGTAGTAGCGCTCGTAGCTGGCGATGGTGCGCACCACCGCGCCGGAGCGGCCCTCGGGGCGCAGGCCCAGATCCACCTCGAGGGGCGGGTCGCCGGAGGGCTTGGACAGGCGGGCGCGCATCTGGTCGACGATCTTCGCCACCCAAGCAATCGCGTCGCCTGCTTCGTCGGCTTCCTCGCTCGGCTCGGCGACGATCATCACGTCGGCGTCCGAGCCGTAGCCGAGTTCGGCGCCGCCGAGGCGGCCCATGCCGATGACGGCGATGCGGGCGGGAGGCTCGTCGTGAGGCGAACTTGCGAGATCGGCGTGCACCTCGGCGCGCAGCGCGGCCTCGAGTACGGCCTCCCACACGTAGGTCAGCTCGAGGCAGACCTGCCGCGGCTCCATGAAGCCGAGGAGGTCGGCGGACGCGATGCGGGCAAGCTCCGCGCGGCGCAGGGAGCGCGCCACTGCGACGGCCTTGTCGGGGTCCGCCTGGTGGCGTTTGGCGGAGGCGAGGATGGCTTTGTGGACTTGGTCGGGGGCGGCGTCGAGAAGCCTCGGTCCGTTGGAGCCGTCGCCGAGCAGTTTGACCACGTCGGGCGCGGAAGTGATGAGGTCGGAGGCGTACGGCGAGGTGCCCAGGATGTGCATGAGGCGTTGCGACGCCACGCCCTCGTCGCGCAACATGCGGAGGAACCAGCTGCGGTCCACGGCTGCGTCCGAAAGCTTGCGGTAGTTCAACAAGCCCTGGCCGGGGTCCGCGGTATCGGCGAGCCAGTGCATCAGCGACGGCAGCAGGATCGCCTGCAGCTTGGCCTTGCGCGAGGTGCCCTTGACCAGCGCGGAAAGGTGGTCAAAGGCGCGCGCCGGGTGGCGGTAGCCGAGCGCGGCGAGCTGGGCCTTGACCGCGTCCGCGGAGAGGGTGGCCTCGCCGACGGACATGTCCGCCACCGCGCCGAGCAGCGGCCGGTAGAACAGGCGCTCGTGCAGGTCAGAGACGTCGCGGCGCACGCGCTTGAGCTCGCGGTACATCGCGTCCGGGGCGGAGCCGCGGTGGTTCGCGGTGAAGCCGGCGGCGCGGGCGAGCCAGCGGTTGCGTTTCTCGTCGTCAGGCTCGGGCAGCTGGTGGGTGCGCTTGAAGCGCTGCAGCTGCAGGCGGTGCTCGAGCAGGCGCAGGAACTCGTAGGCCTCGGTGAGCACGCGCGCGTCGTCGCGGCCGACGTATCCGGCCTTAGCCAGGGCAGTGAGTGCCTCCAAGGTGTTGCGGGCGCGCAGGGTGTCGTCGATGCGCCCGTGCACGAGTTGCAGAAGCTGCACGGCGAACTCGACGTCGCGAAGCCCGCCGGGCCCGAGTTTCAGCTCGCGGCGTCGCACCTCGGCCGGGACGTTTTCCAACACGCGCCGGCGCATTGCCTGGACGTCCTCGACGAAGGAGTCGCGCTGGGAGGCCTCCCACACCAGCGGCGCGATCGCCTCGGAGTACGCCCGCCCCAGCGCCATCGTCCCGGTCTGCGGTCGCGCCTTCAGCAGCGCCTGGAACTCCCAGGTCTCGGCCCATTTCCGGTAGTACGCCTGGTGCGATTCCAGCGTGCGCACCAGCGCGCCGGAGGCGCCTTCGGGCCGCAGGTTCGCGTCCACGTCGAAGAAGCACGCGGAGCCGATGCGCATCATCTCCGCGGCCACGCGCGTGATTTTGGGCGAGGCGGGCTCGGCCACAAACACGACGTCCACGTCGGAGATGTAGTTCAGCTCGCCGGCGCCGCACTTGCCCATGGCGATCACGGCGAGCTCGGCGTCCGCTTCCTCGTCGCCGTAGACGTCGCGCACCGCGACCGCGAGCGCGGCCGTCAGCGCGGCGTCCGCGAGCCACGTGAGCCGCTCGGTGGTGTAGGCGTAGCTCATGGATTCGCCCTCGCCGTAGCCTTTGACCGCGGCAAACGTGCCGGCGAGGTCGGCGGCGGCGATGCGCATCACCAGGTCGCGGTGGGTGGCGCGGAGCTTTTGCTTACCCGCGCTTACTTCGCCCTCCCCCGCCTTATACAACCCCGGCGAGTCAGCGTCGACCCCCACGGCGGCGAGCATGGTGCGGTAGAGCTCGGCCTCATCGGGCAGGTCCTCGAGCAGCAGCCGCCACTGCTGCGGGTGCGCGATCAGGTGGTCCGACAGCGCGGTGGAGCCGCCCAGCAGGGCGAACAACCGGGTGCGGAACACCGGGAAGTCGCGTAGGGCCGCGAGCAGCTCCGCCCAGCCGTCACCAAGCGCGTCGAAGAGCCGGTGGGCGTTGTTGAGCGCCAGGTCCGGGTCGCTTGCGCCGGCGAGGGTGTAGAGCGAAGCTTCGTCGATAAGCGAAAGTTCCTCGATGTCCTCGGCGGCGCGCGGACTGGTCAAGCCGAGCTTCGCTGGGGAAATCACAGGTCGATCCCGGTGTCGATCTCCCACGGCGTGATCTGGGCCGTGTAGTCGTGCCACTCGTCCCACTTCGCGCGCAAGAAGAACTCGAAGACCTGCTCACCTAGGACCTCGGCCATGAACTCGGAGCGCTCCATCTGGCGCAGCGCCTGGTCGAGCGAGTTGGGCAGGTCGCGGTAGCCCATCGCGCGGCGCTCGCGGCGGGTCAGGGCGAACACGTCGTCGCGGGCGGGCTCGTCCAGCTCGTAGCCCTCCTCGATGCCCTTCAGGCCTGCGGCGAGGATCGCGGAAAAGGCCAGGTAGGGGTTGCACGCGGAATCCAGCGAGCGTACCTCCGCCCGGCGCGAATCCGCCTTGTGCAGGCGGTAGGTGGGCACGCGCACCATGGCGGAGCGGTTGGAAATACCCCAGGTGGCGGCGGTGGGCGCCTCGGAGCCGAACTGCAGGCGCTTATACGAGTTGACCCACTGGTTGGTCACCGCGGAGATCTCGCCCGCGTGCTCGATGATACCGGCGATGAACTGGCGGCCGGTTTTGGACAGGCTGATCTCGTCGTCCGGGTCGTGGAAGGCGTTGGTGTCGCCCTCGAACAGGGAGAAGTGGGTGTGCATTGCCGAGCCCTCGAGGTCCTTGAACGGCTTGGGCATGAACGTGGCGTGCACGCCGTTCATCTCCGCGACCGTCTTCACGATGTAGCGGAACGTGACAATGTTGTCGGCCATGGTCAGCGCGTCGGTGTGGCGCAGGTCGATCTCCTGCTGGCCAGGCGAGCCCTCGTGGTGGGAGAACTCGGTGACAATGCCCATGTACTCCAAGGCGGAGACGGCCATGCGGCGCAGCTTCGGCGCCTCGTTGCGCTTGGCCTGGTCGAAGTAGCCGCCCTTGTCCGCAGGTGTCGGCGGCTGGTCACCCTGGCCGGGTTTGACCACGTAGAACTCGATTTCGGGGCTGGCCACGAACTCGAAGCCCATGTCGCGGGCGTTGGTGATCTGGCGGCGCAGCACCTGGCGCGGGTCGGCGTAGAGCGGGTCGCCGTCGGGCATGGTGATGTCGCAGAACATCCGCGCGGTTTGTAGGCCCGCCTCCTCGTCGAAGGGCAGCGGCTGGTACGTCGACGGGTCGGGGCGCAGCAGGGTGTCGGACTCGGAGACACGGGAAAACCCCTCGATGGAGGAGCCGTCGAAGCCCACGCCCTCCTCGAAGGCGCTTTCCAGCTCCGCGGGCGACATCATCACGGTTTTCAGCGAGCCGAAGATGTCGGTGAACCAGAGGCGGATAAAGGCGATGTCCTGCTGCTCCACCATTCGCAGCACGTTGTCGGTTTGGGCGCTCATGCTGCTCAACTGTAGCGGGCCTTTGGGCGTCGATAGGCAGGCTAAGCTTGGGGGCAACAAACCATTGAAGGAGGACAACGATCATGGCTGCACAAGCACCCGAGCAGTTCCTCGAGGTGGAAATCAAACTCGCCGTGGACGAGGACACCGGCATGCCGGACCTGACGCAACTGCCCGGCGTGGAGGAAATCGCCAGCATGCGCGAGCACAACCTCTCCGCCGTGTACTACGACACCAAGGATCTGCGCCTGACGCGTTCCAAGATCACGCTGCGCCGCCGCACCGGCGGCGCAGATGACGGCTGGCACCTCAAGCTGCCCAAGGAGGGCGGGCGCAACGAGGTGCGGATGCCTCTCGACGATCCATCGGCCGTGCCCGAGGAACTTCTGGCCCAGGTGCGGTCGATCGTGCGCACCGAGGAGCTGGCGCCGGTGGCGCAGGTGGACAACCGTCGGGTTGAAATTTTGCTTTCCGGCGCCGAAGGCGCTGTCGCGGAGTTTTGCGACGACCACGTCACCGCCTGGTCGCTGCTTCCCGGTGGCGAGCGCACCAACTGGCGCGAGTGGGAGCTCGAGCTGGCCGAGGCGCTCGCCGGCACCGAGGCGGGCGAGACGCTGATTAACCAGGGCACGAGCTTTTTGATCTCGGCGGGCGCGCGCAAGTCGTCCTCTCCGTCGAAGCTGGCCACCGCGCTGGGCGATTCGGTGAAGACCGCTCCCCTGCCGCCGCACATGCAGGCGGAGCTTGAGGCGGACTCCCCGGCGGCGGCAGTGGTGGATTCCCTGCGCAAGCAGCGCGACGCCATCGTTTCCTGGGAGCCGCGCGTGCGCGCCGACGAGTACGACTCGGTGCACCAGCTGCGCGTGGCCACCCGCGAGATGCGCTCCCTGCTGGAGACGTTCGAGGGCATCCTCGAGGGCGAGCAGCTCGGCGCGCTTGAAGACGAGCTCAAGCACGCCGCTGGCGTGTTGGGCGTGGCCCGCGACGCCGAGGTTGTCGAAGAGCGTTTCCTGGAGCTTCTGGATTCGGACGAGTCCGGGCTGGTGGACGACGCCGCCCGCGCACACATCGCCGGCGACATGCGCCGCGACTACAACGAGGCCCACGCCGAGATCGTGGCCATGCTCGACTCGCAGCGGTTCATGGATCTGCTGGACGCGATTGACGGGTTGTTGGCTGAGCCGCCCGTCGCAAAGCAAGAGGCTTCTGAAGAACCCCCGGCAGAGTCGAAGGAGGTCCTCTACGACCACTTGAAGCGCGGCTACAAGAAACTGAAGAAGCGCCACGACAAGGTGGACGAGCACTACCACGACACCGACCTGCCGCTGCACGAGCGCGAAGACTACGTCCACGACGTGCGCAAGGCTGCGAAGAAACTGCGCTACTCCGCTAACGCCGCGGCCGATGCGGGGTTGAAGGCGGGGCGGCTGGCGAAGGCGTGCAAGGCGCTGCAGTCCAAGCTGGGCGATTTCCAGGACGCCGTGACCTCGCGCGACCGCATCCAGCGGCTTGCCGAGGAGGCCCGCGAACGCGGCGAGGACACCTTCAGCTACGGCATGCTCTACCAGCGCGAACTCGACCGCGGGGAGCAGGCCTTGAGCGGCTACGACGAGGCCGTGCGCGAGGTGCGCAAGGCGTTTAAGAAGATCAAGCCGTAGGGCTTACCCGGGCTACTTCTCCCAGGACGGGGCCTCGCCCCAGTTGTCGTCCGCCTCGTCCTGGTTGTCGGCGCTCTTGTTGCGCTGCGCGGCGATCTGCAGCGCGGACTCGGCCTCCTCGCGGGTGGCGTAGGGGCCCATGCGGTTATCCCAGGCGGCCTCCTTGCCCTGGGTGACCTCGCCGGTGGAGGGGTTGTAGTAGAACTGCTCGTCTGCCATTGTTTCGTTCCTTTCGTGGTTTGTTTACCCGTCCGACTGTACCGGGGCGGTTGGTAGTGTGGTGGCGGTTAAAAGGAGCGTGACATGGCATTGTTTGAAACCCCCTCCAAGTCCCCTGTGGAGCGCGTCCGTGCAGCGTCTGGGCGTGTCGCATCCGCGCCGGGCACGTGGGTGCTCATCGGTGAAAACGTCGACCACTTCGGCGGCGTGACCCTGGCCGGCACCGCGTCGCTGCGCGCGGCCGCGTCGGTAAGCCCTCGTTCGGACGGCGTGATCTCTATTGCGGCTAACGGCCCGCTCGGCCAGGAATTCTCGGCGCAATTGCCTTACGACGACCAACCCGCCCACGGCCTCGCCCGCCGCTGGTGGGGGCTGGTGCACACGCTGGTGCAGCGCCAGGTGCTCTCCCGCGACACCGCTGGCATGGACATCACCGTGGAGTCGGACGTGCCGGTCGGCGCAGGCCTGGGCGCTTTGTACGCCGCCGACGCCGCGATTGCGCTGGCGCTGGCAGGTTCTCACGACGACGTGGACACTGCCCCGTTCCGGGCCCGGCTTGCAGAGATCTGCTCGCACGCCGTGGCCACCTATTCCTCGCAGCCGGTGCTGCGCGCCCGCCACTCGGTGGCGCTGCGCGGGGCCGACGGGGTGTCGGTGGTGGATTACGCCGACGGCTCGCTGACCCAGGCACCGCACCCCTCGCGCCACGGCGTGCGCGTGTTCTCCGTGTCGAAGGAGCTCGGCGCACCGTTTACGCAGTCACGCGAGGCGATCGCCGAGCGACGCGAGTTCATCGACGCCGCCTGCTCCAACTTCGGCGTGTCCTCGCTGCGCCAGCTTCCCGACGCCCCCGGCCGCGCCGTCCAATGGGTCGAGGCACGTCGCGCCGCCGGTGACACCGCCGCACCGGAGCCGGAGGCGGCGCGGCGCTGGGTACAGTTCTGCGAATCGGAGACGCTGCGCTCCCTCGCCGCGGCGAAGGCCCTGCGCTCGCGCCGCGCCAACGAGCTGTTAACCCTGCTCAACTCACCTTCCGAGTCCCACGGCCTGGCCTCCCCCGACGCCCTGGTCGCCCTGGCCCGCGAGCGCGGCGCCGTCGCCGCCCGCCCCGCCGCAATCGGCACCTCCGACGCCGTGATCGCGTTCGTGCCGGTGCAGGAGGCGGACGCGTTCGCGGCCGCGATGGCGCGCGAGTTCGAGGTGGTGGAGGTCGCCGCCGGCGAACCCGCCCGCCTCGAGGGGTAGGCCTCTCCGCCCCTTAGTCCGCGGGCCAGGCGAAGCCGACCTCTCGCGCCGCCGGGTCCGCCCGCACGAGGGAGAACTTCGTCTCCTCGCCTTCCTCGGGCGCGCCCGCGGACGGCGCGAGCACCGGCGGGTCCACGATGAACACGCGAGCAGCGTCCTCCCCGCTCTTTAAGGTCACGCCGTCGAAGTTGTGGCCCACCCACGGCTCGAGCACCGTCGCCTCCGTCAAGTGCAGGCACGCCTTCTCCACGGTGTTGGCGAGCTGGGAGGACCGACCCATCGTCTTCATCACGCGCGGGGCGTCGCGCTCTACCCACTCCGGCACGTCCTCACCTGCGCAGATGGCGAGGCAGACTTCGGTGGCGTAGCGGTCGATCAGCCGCCGCAAGGGCGCGGTGACGTGCGAGTAGAACCCGCCGATGCCGGCGTGCACCTCCGCCTGCTTCTCGGACAGGTCCACGTAGCCGGACCCGCGCAGCAGTTTCTGCGCCTCCCGCATCACCGCCATCCCGCGCGGGGTGTCGGCGTCCACGCCGGCCAAAAACTCGCCGATGTCGCCGGCGACCTCGTAGCCCAAGTTGCGTGCTTCTCGACGGAACTCCGCCTCGCCACCCTCATCCGCCGGACCCAACGTGCGCAGGAAGCCCACCCCGGCGTCGACCATCATCCGCCCGGCCACCATGCCGGTGAGCAGCGAGATCTCCGAGTTGTAGTCCATGACCGGGTGGCGCGGCTCGATGACCAGCTCGAATGTGTCGCCGTCGCCGACCACACGCACCGACGGCAGGCGCAGGTTGATCGCGTGCCTACGCAGCGAAGACTGCTGCCGCAGCTGACCGACCTCCTCCAACAGCGCAATCGACGGGTGCACCGACCCTGCCTGCATGTCTTCGTGCACGCCCTCGTAGTCCAGCCGCGCCACGGAGCGCACCAGCGCGCGCTCCACGTGCGCCGAGTCGACCTCGCCGCGCTCGTCGAGCTCAAACGTCCACAGCACGGCGGGCCGGTCCACGTCGGGAAGCAACGAGGCAGAGCCCTCCGACAGCTCCTCCGGGTGCAGGCGCGCGGGCTCGTCTGGCAAGTAGATGGTCTGGCCGCGCTCCAGCGACTCCTTCGCCACCGCAGAATCCGGCTCCACGAACGCAGCCACATCCGCGATGGCGTAGCGCACCACGTAACCGCCGCCGTCGCGGGCCTCGATGTGCACTGCCTGGTCCAGGTCCTTCGACCCGACGGGATCGATGGTGACCAGGGGCACGGAGCGGGCGTCGATACGCAAATGCGAAAAGCGGTCTTCGAGCTCGGCGGCTTCGGTGTGGAGCTCCGGCGCGAATGAGGTGCGCACGTCGAATTCGCGCGCAATCGAGCGGAAGTTCAGGGGCGCGGCGTAGAGCTTCATAGGAAGCCATCGTGCCACGAAAAGGGCGAATGAGTCGGCCTGTGAGCCGGATTCTGTTCCCCTTGCGGGGCGGCGACCATCCATCTGGACCACCCATCGCTGGGCGCCTCAAGCAGCTACCTTCGGACTGGGCGGGCAGCCTACATCCGACGACCTCCGCCTTGCGGCGGGGGCTCTTGCCTTGCTCCCGGTGGGGTTTACCTGGCCAACTACGTCACCGCAGATGCCGGTGCGCTCTTACCGCACCCTTTCACCCTGACCTCGTTGCCGAGGCGGTCTACTTTCTGTTGCACTTTCCCGCGGATCGCTCCGGGTTGCTGTTAGCAACCACCGTGCCCTGTGGAGTCCGGACTTTCCTCGACCCGCGCCTTCCCGTTCAACGGTGGTTCGCGGTGCCGCGGCCGCCCGGCCGGCTCATTCGCGAGGTACAGCATACGCTTTCCGCCGGTTGGAACGGAACTGTCGGGCATCGTGCGAGGATGCTTACCCAAGGATGCTTATCCCTCGAGAGCGTTGCCGAGCATTTCTCGCGGCCACTCGAGGAGTAAGCATCCTGGGGTAAGCATCTAGCCCCGAAACCTACCCGCGGTGGTGCGCGACGTCGTTGACGCAGCGCACCACGCCGAAGTCGCCGTAGTAGTCCACGACGCTGATGCTGGCCAGGTCGAGGAAAAGGTGCTTGAACAGCTCCGGCCCGGCGCCGAGGGCCTGGCGGACGAACGACTTCACCGGCGTCATGTGCGTGACCACCAGCACGGTCTTCCCCTCGTAACGTTCCTGCAGCTTCGACCGCGTGCGCGTGACCCGGCGGTGCAGCGCGGTCAGCGACTCGCCGCCCGGGGGCGCGTTGTTCGGGGAGGACTGCCACTGCTCAAACGCCGACGAATCCCGCGCCACGGCCTCGTCGCGGGTGAGCCCCTCGAAGTCGCCGAAGTCGATCTCGCGCAGCCCCTCCTCCACAACCACGTCGAGCCCGAGCGCCCCGGCGGCGATGCGGGCGGTGCCCTGCGCGCGGGCCTGCGGCGAGGCGACGATGGCGTCGATGCGTCCGAACCCCCGCAGCGCGTCGGCGGCCCGGCGCGCCTGGTCGCGGCCAGTGTCGGTCAGCTCCGGATCGGACGTGCCGGAGAAGCGCTGCTCGGCCGAGTGCTGGGTCTGCCCGTGCCGCAACAGGATGAACCGGGTGCGCGGGGCACCCTCGCCGGCCCAGTGCGCGGGGCTCGCGGTCTGGTGCGAGGGCTTCTCGACGCCCTCCGGTTCCCCGGCCTTCTCCCCCACCCACACGCCAGTGCCTTTGACGATGCCGGGTTTGTCGCCGCGGGCGGCGGCGTCCATGGCCACGTTGGACAGCTCGTCGGCCTTTTTGTTCTTCGCGCGGGGGACCCAGGTGTAGGTGACCTTCTCAAACGAGGAGGCCAAATCGCGGGCCTCCCGCGCCAGCTTCTGCATATCGGGGTGCTTGATTTTCCAGCGACCGGTCATTTGCTCGACAACCAGCTTGGAGTCCATGAACACGTCCACCACCGTCGCCCCGACCTCACGGCAGGCCTCCAGGCCGCGGATCAGGCCGTAGTATTCGGCGACGTTATTGGTGGACTTTTTGCCCACGACGTAGGCGATCTCGCCCAGGGTCTCCCCGGAAGAGTCGTAGACCACGGAGCCGGATCCGGCCACACCCGGGTTCCCCCGGGAGCCGCCGTCGCAGTACATGGATACCTGCATCAGCTACTCCGCCGGAGAAACCCGCACCAGCAGCGTGCCGCAGTTCGGGCAGGTGGGCAGCTCGTCTTCCGGCTCGGCGAGCACCTCGGCGCGCTCGGCAGGCGGCAGCTGGATGAAGCAGCCGCCGCAGGCGCGGCCGTTGAACTTGGCGGCGCCAATCTCGTCGTAGGCCGTCAATACCTCGGCGGGCAACTGCGCACGCAGGGCTTCGACGTCAACGACCTCCTCGGACGGCAGGGCGTCCACGGCGCGCTGGGCGGCCTCGACCTTGCGGTTGGCCTCGTCGACGCGGGCGGCGTGGACGTCGCGGTTGTTGCGCAGCGCGGCGATCTCGTTGTGCGCCTCCTTCAGCTCGGAGAGCAGGTCGGCGATGCGCGACTTCGCGGCGTAGCGGTCGTGCTCGAGATCCTTGCGGCGCTCCGGGTCGGTCTCGGCGGACAGCTGGCGCTTGTCGTCCAGCTCGCGCTTCTTCAGCTTGCGCTCGTCCTCCTGGATGCGCAGGATTTCCAGCTCCATGTCGTCGACTGCGAGTTGGGCTGCGGCGGAGGCGTCGGTGAGGCGCTTGCGCTCGTCGATAAGCTTCTGCAACTCCTGCTCCTCGGGGCGCACGCGCGGCTGCGAGGACGCGGCGTCTGCCTGCGCGAGCTGCAGGAGGACGGGCTGCAGGTCTTTGGAAAGGTGCATCGTTTCTCCTTACTCGGGGTGCGCGGAGATGGTCCACGGGTCCGTGCGGATGTGCAGGATCTCGGTGTCCACGCTTAACGGAGCCACGATACTCTCCGCCTGCTGGGTCCAGGGAAACTCGCTGGCCCAGTGGGCGGTGTCGATCACGGCGGGCCCGCCTGCGCGCAGGTGCTCGTCCACGGGGTGGTGGCGCAGGTCGGAGGTGACGTAGACGTCCACGCCGAGCTTCGCCACATCTGCGAGGAAGCTGTCGCCGGAGCCAGAGGAGACCGCGACTTTCTGCACGATTTGGTCCGGGTCGCCGGCGGCGCGCACGCCCCACGCGGTCTCGGGCAGCGCGTTGGCGACCTGCTGGGTGAACTCGCGCAGCGTCATCGGTTCGGGGAGTTCGCCGATGCGCCCCAGGCCGGTCGCTTTCTCTAGGTCCTGGGTGTCGGCCATCTGCACCACGTCGAACGCGGGTTCTTCGTAGGGGTGCGCTTCGCGCAGCTTCTCGACGATCCTCCGGCGGTCCCTCGCCCTCGCCACAAACTCGACGCGGATCTCGTCGCCCGTGTAGTGCGTGCCCACGGCTCCGTCTGTGGGGTTCGCGCCCTCGACCGGGGTGAACTCGCCGGTGCCCTCGAAGGAGAAGGCGCACTCGCGGTAGTCCCCGATCGCGCCGGCGCCGGCGCTGAACAGTGCGCGCTTCAGGTCCGCGGCGGCTGCCGGCGGGACGTGCACACCCCAGCGATCGGTGGCGTCGAGGAGCACCGGCTTGATCGGGCGGCCCGGCGTGATACCGACTAGCTCCGCCAACTTGTCGGACACCCCCGGGCGGGCCGAATCCGCGTTGGTGTGCGCGGCAAACAGCGCGCAGCCGCCGGCCAGCAGGGTGTGGATGACCTTGCCCTTCGGCGTGTTCGCCGCCACCGAGTGCACGCCGCGAAGCAGCAGCGGGTGGTGCACGACCAGCAGCTGGGCGCCCGCGGCGACGGCGCGCTCGGCCACCTCCTGGGTGCAGTCCAGCGCGAACGCCACCTTGGTCACCTTCGCATCCGGGTCGCCGCAGATCAGGCCCACCTGGTCCCAGCTCTCGGCAAGCGCGGGCGGGTAGGCCGCCTCGAGCGCGTCAACAACTGTCTGCACTATTACGTCTGTCATGGCAGCCAGCCTACAAATTTGGAACAGTGGGTATGTGTGAACGCCACATTGCTTTTCGACGTCGACGGCACGCTGATCGACTCCTTCCCCGGCATCAGGCACGGCTTCCTCGTAGGCCTCGAGGCCGTGGGGTGGGACGTGCCCGACGAGGACTTCATCCGCCGCATCCCAGGCCCGCCCATGCCGGAGACGATGCGCTCGCTCGGCATGTCTGCCGCGCAGGTTGAAACCGCCATGCGCGCCTACTCCGACTACATGTCCGGCGAGGGGTGGCAGCGCTTCGAGGTCTACCCGGGAATGGCTGACCTGTTAGAGCGGTTGGCGGGTGAGGGTTACCGCGTGTGCACGGCGACGTCGAAAAGCGAGCGCTTCGCACGCGCCGCCCTAGAGCGCGCGGGGTTTTTGGAACACATTGACTTTTTGGGCGCCGCGTCCAATGACGGGAAGCGCGCGAAGAAAGTCGACGTGATCCGGCACGTGCTGGATCAGGCCGCGCCCGAGCGCCCGCTGATGGTCGGCGACCGGCTGCACGACTTCGAGGGAGCCAAAGCGTTTGGCATCCCGAGCGTGGCCATGACCTGGGGCTACGGCGCTGCCGAAGAGTGGGAGTTGGCGGACTACGTGGCGCGCGACGCCGACGAGCTAGAAAGGATCATCCGTGAGTTCTAAATTGCATATCGACTTCGTGTGCACCGGCAACATCTGCCGCTCGCCCATGGCGGAGGTGATCGTCCGGGAGAAATTGGCGCAGGAGGGGCTTGCGGACGCGGTCACGGTGACGTCGTCAGGCATCGGCGGCTGGCACGTCGGGCACAAGGCCGACGAGCGGGCGCGCGCGGAGCTGGCCGCCCACGGCTACGACGGCGAGGCGCACCGCGCGCAACAGTTCGGGTTCGAGCAGGAACAGGCGGACCTCATCGTCGCGCTGGACACGAACCACGTCTCCGAACTCGTCGCGCGTGGCGTGGACGAGGACAAGGTGCGCCTCATCCGTTCGTTCGACCCCGCTGCTGAGGAAGGCGCCGGCGTGGCCGACCCCTACTACGGCGGGCCGGAGGGCTTTGCGGTGGTGCGCGAGCAGATCGAGTCCGCAGCTGACGGCATTATTGCTTGGGTGCGCAAGCGACTAGACTGACCCGGCGTGAGCGCCAACAATCAATCGTCCAAGCCGTGGTGGCGGCAGGTTCTTACCCCCGGCTGGGTCATCGCGGCGCTGTTGATCGGTGTGTTCTCCTACTACGCGTTTACATTCCTGGCGCCGTGGCAGCTGGGCAAAAACGAGGCGCTGGTGGAGCGCAACGAGCACATCTCCGCCGCCTTCGAGCACGACCCGGAGCCGCTGTCGTCTCGCGTGGGCGCCGACGGTTCCCTGGGGGCGGACGCCGAGTGGTCCCGCGTGGTCGCCACCGGCCACTACACCGGCGACGACGTGCTGCTGCGCCTGCGGCCCGTCGACGGCACCCCCGCCTTCCAGGTCCTCACCCCGTTTGCCCTGGATGACGGGCGCGTGATCGTGGTCCACCGCGGCTGGGTGAAGGCCGAAAACTCCACCCAGGTGCCCGCCGTGGAACCGGCGCCGACCGGCGAGGTCACCATCACCGGCCTGCTGCGCGCCGACGAAGGCGAGCATCCCAACCCGCCCATGCACGAGCAGGGCTACGACATGGTCTACTCCATCAGCCCCGCGCAGGTCGGCTCGCTGACCGGGACCGATGTGGTCTCGCCGTACCTGCAGCTCCTCGGCGGCGAGCCGGGCGTGCTCGACCCGATCCCACTGCCGCAGCTCGAAACGGGCAACCACCTCTCCTACGGGCTGCAGTGGATCCTGTTCGGCCTCGCCGCCCCCGCCGGCCTGATCTACTTCCTCTACTCCGACTCCCGCGAGCGGCGCCGCTTCGCCGAGGAACAGAAGCAACTGCTTAACGACGACACTGTGTCCGGCAGCAGCCCCGACCCCGAACCGGTCGCCCAGGCCCCGGCCGCTAAGACCCCGACTGCGGCTCCTACTCGCTCCCGCCAGCGCTACGGTTCCTCCCGCGCCAACCCGTGGGCCAAGGCATACGATAAAGAACAAGAACGCTAGCTCTGTCGCATGGTCTCTGAAGGGGTTTTGATGTCGCTCGATTTCGTCCTCCGCACGCTTGCTCAAACCGGCGTCGTCCCCGCCCCGGGCGTCGAACCGGCCGACATCGAAGACGCCGCCTTCGATCACGCGGTCGCCTTTGCCAACCGCCCCTTCGCAACCTTGTCGCTTCTCACCGACCCCCAAGGGCAGCCCCTCTTCGCCCTGTCAGACCGCGACTCGTTGGCGATACGTGCAGGTCGCGCCTGCGCCGCCCTCGACCGTTCTCTTCTCGACCTCTCCATCATCCCCGACTCCCCCACCTCCGCCACCGGCTCTGCCCGGGTTCAGTTCTCCGAATGGGACGTCGCAGACGTGGAGTTCGATGGCAACTCCCCGGCGTTCGAACTGGGCGTCCTCGCCGCCATCGAGAGCCGATCGCTCTAGTATTTTCCGCCTTTCAATGCTCCACCTTTATTGAGATCAGCTAGTTTCGATAAACAGCAGGAGAAACTAACTAGGAGCGCCACTATGGCAATGAATAACGTACTTTCGTCGCTTGGGGCGGGTTTGCTCCTCGGAAGTTTAGTGAGGGCAGAAGTGCTTCAAACCCTTTGGCGACAAGCGCCGGACGAGAATATCAACGCCGCTTTCCACCCAGGTGAGGCAATCGGAACCCTGCTAAGCGCCCTATGGAAAGAGGGAGAACACGAGTTTCTCGCGAGCATCGTCGCTGATTATATGGCTGAAATGCGAGATCATGCTTTTAACCGTCCTGATGTAGGACAACGACTTACTCTGAGTAGCTTCCTCTTTTCTCTTCCCACCGCGGTTAAGTCGCTAGAGGAAGCCGAAGTCGAAAAAATGATAAAATTCCTGGACGCTGAGGTTCCTTACCACTATTCCGACCAACCTGACTCCATCGATATCCCCTAATGAGCTATTACTTCTCTCATCGAGCGTTCGAGGAACAATTTGGAGATTTATCTCCGTTAGTGCGCGAGTCCCAAAACAACACTTCGAGCTCTCTTTCGCTCAAGCCTAAGCTTCGGAAAAGCATCCCCACGGATTTTTCAAGCACCAGTTCCAAAACAGACATAGTTAAAACGCAATATGATGCGGTCGACTTTTCGAGTGTAAGAAAAATAGCTCAATTAAAAGACCAAAAAGCTAAACGACTCTCTCAGGCACGGGCAGGTGAGTTAGTTGTAATCCCCAAAGCGCGGATCACTGCATCGGCGTTTCCCATTCTTCAAGTACCGGACGAAGTTTTGAAAGGGTTTCACCGCGACATTGGGTCCAATTCGCAACAGTTTTATGTGTTCGGAGGAGTAGTTAAGATCCCTGCAACTCTGAGGGTTTTCCATTACACCGGACCGCGAGTCTACTTGCTTGGATCCATCGATAACCTCACTGCACGCAAACGACTCATCCCAGCAAGCAGGGAGTGGCCAAACTCTTACCCGTCCTCCGCATCGAACGCTCGATATCTGATCAACGGCTTGTATGACTTACAACCAGGGCGCCGAGAGGCTAAACGACTGCCATCCGATGAGCAAGCATTAAACGAGTTCGCAGGAATGATTGGACGAACGGTAACCGGCGAAGGCTTCTCAAATACCCCACGACCCGAAAATTGCGCCCTCTACGAAAGCACAAAACGCATTATTGGAACCGTAACAATGCGGAGTGAGTCCGCACTACTTATCCGTCCAATAGTGATTGAGTGAATCAATTATCCCACGGTCGATCTTCCCACTGAATCAGAAGCACATGAATCACTAACCTCCGCCAATCGATGTTTAATCGACCCACAGGGGTAGTGAACTCCGCGTAACAATGCGCTGGCCCGCTACCAAAATTCAGCGCATTCTCGTAGGCACTTAACACTTGTACTCTGGTTATCCACCGCACCCTTTCCACCTAGGCATGCTGACAGGGATGTAAACCGGAAAAGGATGAAGCGAAGCCACACGGGCGCCAAAATGTAGCCACGGAAGGCGGAAAGGCCCCTTCCCAATTTCTTGGAAAGGGGCCTTGACCTGGTGCGCCATGACGGGCTCGAACCGCCGACCTACTGGGTGTAAACCAGTTGCTCTTCCAGCTGAGCTAACGGCGCGCGTAGCAAGAAGAGTAGCAGAGCCCGCGCACGGAACGAAAAACCGGGGCGGGAACTGCGAAAAACCTGCACAAAACCCGGCCGACTAGCGGTTGCGGGGCGTGAGGCAGGAGCCCTGCCAGGCGCCGAAGCGGTCCGCCTTCGTCTGGATGAAGCCGGCGAGCTGGGCAGACTCGGCGATCTCGCTGGGCGGGACACCCCCGGTAGAGGCGGAGCCGGCGCCGGGGGTCATCAGCCAGATGCGGCCGCCGGGGCCGAGGCCGCGGGAGACGTCGACGAGATCGTCGACGAGGTCGCCGTCGCCGTCGCGGAACCAGAGGAGGATGGTGTCGCAGGGTTCGTCGGCGTCTTCGTCGAGAAGCTCGGCCCCGATGGCATCCTCGATGGCCTCCGAGATGGCGGAATCCGCGTCCTCGTCCCAGCCGATCTCCTGCACAACATCACCCGGTTTTACCCCCAGGCGGGATGCGTAGGTGTCCACTCCTGTGGCACTCAAATCTCCATGTCCTCCAAGTATCAAAATGGTGTGGTTTGGGCGATAGCTTAACGTCGAGAAGCAAAGAATGCTTGGAAACCCGTGATTAGTCTCACCAAAGATCACCCGCTGTAAGAAAGCGCGCGCACGAACACGTAAACTCGGGGACGTATTGCCCGACTGAAGCCAGGAGGTTGAAGTGGCCCAGAAAGAGACCAAGATGGAAGACGCTCGCGTGAAGAACGCGTCCGAAGTTGACACCAACATTCTCTCGCTGCGCGAAGGCGTAGCGTCCTACCTGCACGACGCAGACCCGGAGGAAACCCAGGAATGGATGGACTCCCTCGACGGTCTGCTGGAGGAATCCGATCCGGAGCGCGCCCGCTACCTCATGCTGCGCCTGATCGAGCGTGCAAACGCCAAGCGCGTGCCGCTGCCGGCGCTGTCCTCGACCGACCTGGTCAACACCATCCCCACCAAGCTCGAGCCGGAATTCCCGGGCGACGAGCAGATTGAGAAGCGCTACCGCCGCTGGATGCGCTGGAACGCCGCAGTGATGGTGCACCGCGCGCAGCGCCCCGGCATCAAGGTCGGCGGCCACATCTCCACCTACGCCTCCGCAGCGGCGCTGTACGAGGTCGGCTTCAACCACTTCTTCAAGGGCAAGGACGCACCGCAGGGCGGCGACCAGGTGTTCTTCCAGGGCCACGCCTCCCCCGGCATGTACGCCCGCGCCTTCATGGAAGGCCGCCTGAGCGAAGACGACATGGACGGCTTCCGCCAGGAGCACTCCCGCAAGCAGGGCGGCCTGCCGTCCTACCCGCACCCGCACGGCATGCCGAACTTCTGGGAGTTCCCCACCGTGTCCATGGGCCTGGGCCCGATGAACGCGATCTACCAGGCACGGTTTAACAAGTACCTGCAGGACCGCGGCATCAAGGACACTGACCAGCAGCACGTCTGGGCATTCCTCGGCGACGGCGAGATGGACGAGCCGGAATCCCGCGGCCTGATCCAGATGGCCTCCCTGTACGGCCTGGACAACCTCACCTTCGTGATCAACTGCAACCTGCAGCGCCTCGACGGCCCAGTGCGCGGCAACGGCCAGATCGTCCAGGAGCTGGAGAGCTTCTTCGTCGGCGCCGGCTGGAACGTGATCAAGGTCGTGTGGGGCCGCGAGTGGGACGAGCTGCTGGAAAAGGATGAGGACGGCGCACTCGTCCACATCATGAACACCACCAAGGACGGCGACTACCAGACCTTCAAGGCCAACGACGGCGCCTACGTCCGCGAGCACTTCTTCGGCCGCGACGAGCGCACCAAGAAGCTCGTCGAGAACATGACCGACGAGGAGCTGTGGAACCTGCGCCGCGGCGGCCACGACTACCGCAAGGTCTACGCCGCCTACAAGCGCGCGCTGGAGACCAAGGGCAAGCCGACCGTCATCCTCGCCCACACCGTCAAGGGCTACGGCCTCGGCCACAACTTCGAGGGCCGCAACGCCACCCACCAGATGAAGAAGCTGACGCTGGAAGACCTCAAGCTCTTCCGCGACAAGCAGCAGATCCCCATCTCCGACGAAGAGCTGGAGAAGGACCCGTACCTGCCGCCGTACTACCACCCGGGCGAGGACGCCGAGGAAATCAAATACCTCAAGGCCCGCCGCGAGGAGCTCGGCGGCTACCTGCCGGAGCGCCGCGAGAAGTACACCCCGCTGGAACTGCCCGAGTTTGAAAAGACCTTCAAGGCACTGTTCAAGGACTCCGGCAAGCAGGAAGTCGCCTCCACCATGGCGCTCGTGCGCACCTTCAAGGCGCTCATGCGCGACAAGGAGCTGGGCAAGCGCGTCGTCCCGATCATCCCGGACGAGGCCCGCACCTTCGGCCTGGACTCCTGGTTCCCCACCCTGGGCATCTACAACCCGAACGGCCAGAACTACGTGCCGGTGGACCACGACCTGCAGCTGTCCTACAAGGAAGCCACCGACGGCCAGATCCTGCACGAGGGCATCAACGAGGACGGCTCGTCGGCCTCCTTCATCGCCGCGGCGACGTCCTACGCCACCCACGGCGAGCCGATGATCCCGATGTACATCTTCTACTCGATGTTCGGCTTCCAGCGCACCGGCGACAACTTCTGGGCCGCCGGCGACCAGATGGGCCGCGGCTTCATCATCGGCGCCACCGCCGGCCGCACCACCCTGTTCGGTGAGGGCCTGCAGCACATGGACGGCCACTCCCCGATCCTGGCGTCCACCAACCCGGCCATTGTCTCGTACGACCCTGCGTTCGCCTACGAGATGCCGTACATCATCTCCAAGGGCATCGAGCGCATGTACGGCCAGGGCGCCGGCAAGGACGAGAACGTGATGTACTACATCACCGTCTACAACCAGCCGCACCACCAGCCGGCACGCCCGGAGAACCTGGACGTGGAGGGCCTGCACAAGGGCATCTACCTCTACGACGAGGGCAAGGACCTGGACAACAAGGTCTCCCTGCTCGCCTCCGGCGTGGGCATGCAGCAGGCGCTGCGTGCGCAGGAGATCCTGCAGGAGCAGTACAACGTCGGCGCCGCGATCTACTCCGTGACCTCCTGGACCGAGCTCGCCCGCGAGGGCCAGGCCAAGGCCACCGAGCAGCTGCTCAACCCGGGCGAAGATGTCGAGGAAGCCTTCGCAACCAAGCAGCTGAAGCAGACCTCCGGTCCGTACATCGCGACCTCGGACTTCGCTTCCGACCTGCAGGAGCAGATCCGCGCCTACGTCCCGGGCCAGTACATCGTGCTCGGCGCCGACGGCTTCGGCTTCGCCGACACCCGCGAGGGCGCCCGCCGCTTCTTCAACATCGACGCCGAGTCCATGGTCGTCGCCGCCCTGCTCGGCCTGGCCAACGAGGGCAAGATCGACCGTTCCGTCGCCGCCCAGGCAGCGAAGGACCTGAAGATCGACGACCCGACCGCCACCGCCGCCAAGACCGACGGCGAGGACGAGGGCGACGAGAACGCCGCTGAGTAGCTTGAGTTAGGGCCTTCTGCCTAGCGACGGAGGGGCGTTCCCGGTAGCGGAACGCCCCTTTTCGTGTGCCTTTTTGGGGTGGTTTTGGGCGGGGCTTGGGTGGATTCCTGACAGATTACGGCGGCCCTTTGTGCCGACCTGGGCCGATGGGGCCAGACTGACAGATTCCGCCGCGATGCGTCTGGGCCGCGCGTCCTCGTCTACCGGCACGCCTGGATTTGTTCACTACGCGATGAATCAACCCTCCCCTTTCGATCATCCGACCTGGGCAAAATGAACAAACCACCGCGAAGATGAGGGGTTTGTTCACCAGCTAGCAGCCCGCGAGTGAACAAATTCCCGGGGATGGCCCCGGGAGAGCCCGGGGCCCCTACATCTTGGGCAGGAACTGCTGCAGCTGCGGCCATGCGAAGGCCAGGCCACCACCGATAAGGGCCAAAATGCCGAACACGAGCGCCAGCTTCTGCGCCGTGGACGACCCACCCGAATCCGGCGCCGGCGCCGGCGCGTCCGGCTCTGTCTCCGGCGCCGGGGGCTCCGGCAGCTCCACACCGACACCAGAGTTGTCGATGCTGGTCCAAGTCTTGCGCTCCGACCCATCCGCGAACGTAGTGACTACCTCGAAGTTTGCGTCGCTGTAGGAGTCGGTCGGCACCGTCGCGGTGATGGTGCCCGTCTTCTGGTCGACGCTCCAGTCCCACCCCTCGCCGCCGGTGACCTTCCAACGAGCGTTCGTCGGCAGATCCAGCTGGTATTGGTTCTCCGGCGTCAAGGTCACGGTCTGGCCGGGGTTGGCGGTGACGCGGGCGTCGTAAAGCGGGTTGTAGTAGAACGCGTCGTCGGAGGTCAGCGTGACCTTCTGCGAATACAGCTCATTCGACCCGTCCGGGAACAAAACGCGGACCGAAAAGTCGATGACGTTTTCGCCGGGCTGCGGGGGTGTTTCCCTGGTGTAGTTGTTCAGCCTGACGCCGAGCGGCTTGTCCACAAATTCGGTTTCCCCGTTGAACAGCTGCGCCTTCTTCCGCAGCGTGTCCTCGCCGGTCTGCTTCCACTTCGTCCCCTCCGGCACACCGAGAAGCTCGTATTCGATGGTCTCCGAATACCCGTCCCCCGGCTTCACAGCCGCATGCCGCGGCGCCGGATCGAAGTGGGGCGTGTACTCGTCGGCCATCGCGGCGGAGGCGGCGGGCGCGAGCAGGCCGGCGGCGACGACGACCACGGCCGGAAGTGCGAAGCGTTGCATGCGCTTATCATAACGGCATGGAACTTTCGCAGCGGTTGAACCTGAGCAACCTCGACCTCGCCGACGACACGGACGCCCAAGAGCAGGCGGAGGCGCGGGGCACGTTCGCGCGCATCGTGGAGCTCGTGGAGGACGTCTCCGGCGTCGAAATTGAGCCCGGTACGAGGTTGGACGGGAGCGGGGTTTCGTCGTTAAGCCGCATTGAGCTCGCGGTTCGCATCGAGGAGGAGTTCGCAGTGCCTATCGACGAGCACGTCTACGCCCAATGCACCACCGCCCAAGACCTCGCCTACTATGTGGAGGAGCACCAGTGATTTCGTATCTGACCGACATGGATGGCGTGCTGCACCGCGAGGGCGAGATCATTCCCGGCGCCAAGGAGTTCATCGGAGCGCTGCGCAGCGAAGACATCGATTTTATGGTGCTGACCAACAACTCGATTCAGACCCCGCGCGACCTGTCCGCGAAGCTGATGCGCATGGGCCTGGACATCGAGCCGGAGCGCATCTGGACCTCCGCCACCGCCACCGCGAGGTTTTTGTCGCAGCAGGCGGGCGCGGCGTCCGCGTACGTCATCGGGGAAGCGGGCTTAACGACGGCGCTGCACGAAATCGGCTGGATCCTCACCGACGCGGACCCCGACTTTGTCGTGCTGGGCGAGACGCGCACCTACTCGTTTGAGGCGCTGACCACCGCGTCGAACTTGATTCGGAACGGCTCGCGGTTCATCGCCACCAACCCGGATCTGACCGGCCCGGGGCCCGCGGGCGTGGTGCCGGCGACCGGGTCCGTGGCCGCCATGATCACCGCCGTGACCGGGATGAGCCCCTATTACGTGGGCAAACCCAACCCAGTGATGATGCGCTCGGCGCTGAACAACATCGGCGCGCACTCGGAGAACACGGTGATGATCGGCGACCGCATGGACACCGACGTCAAGGCCGGCCTCGAGGCGGGTATGCGCACCGTGCTCGTGAGATCGGGCATCGCCGACGACGCGGAGATAGCCAAGTACCCGTTCCGCCCCACCGCGGTGGTGGATTCCGTGGCGGACCTGGTGGATCGCATCCGCGACCCGTTCGGCGACGGGTTTTATACGGACGCGGAGTAGGCGCGGGCAGGCGCCTACGGGGCGAGCTGCCTCGCCCTATCGACGAGCTTCGCCGCTAGCCGCGACGTCTGTTTGACCTGAACGTCGCTGAGCCCAACGTCGCTGTAGTTCGCCACCGTTTTGTTTTGCAGCACCGTGTTGAGCGCCTTCGCTGCGTCTTTTTCTCCAGCCAACTCGAGCATCCGCACCGCCTCGAGGTGATCAGCGGAACGGTTGTATTCACCAGTCAGCGCTCCGCAGATCACGTCCCCAGCACCGATCGCTGCGTTGATGTAGCTCGAGATCACAGCGTTCGCTCCGAACTCGCCTTCGGCGAACTGCGCCAACTCCAGATGCTCTTCTACGCGGAGCATCCGCTTGCGCAAGACAGCGTTGTTAGCTTGCGCGGTCTTCCC
Source organism: Corynebacterium sp. ACRQP (assembly GCF_022345915.1). NCBI lineage: Bacteria > Bacillati > Actinomycetota > Actinomycetes > Mycobacteriales > Corynebacteriaceae > Corynebacterium > Corynebacterium sp. ACRQP. Next base: position 68,859 of record NZ_JAKRMZ010000009.1, read on the forward strand.
CTTGCCCGCTCGTGGTGCCACGAATCCCCCTCAGAATCCCCCGAACTTCTTGCGGATCACCATAAATGGTTTTGCCCTCGCCCGCTATGTTCTCAAGGATCGCGCCCGGGTTTTCCTGGTTACGCGTCCAGACGACAACATTGGCGGGCACCCCTGTCCAGGCTTCTACCTGCCGGGATAGCTCGTACGCTCCGTTTTCCGCCTGCACCGCCGCCGATTCGCTGTCCACCAAAATGAGCAAATCAATGTCGCTGGAATCCCCCATCTCGCCGCGAGCCGCCGAGCCGAAAAGTACGCACCCCGCCACGCTCACTGGCCAAGCGTCTAGGGACTGCGCGATGCGGGAGTACAGCTCCTCGGTCGAGTGAGCGATTTCCTGGATCGGGCCAGCAAGCAGGTGTTGTTGATTCAGCGAGTACCCCCTCGCCTGCCCCAGCACCCGCTCATGAACCACCCCAGTCCGGGCGAGCCGTTCCAAACTACGGCGCACGCTGGACAGCGACGGCCCCGCCACGAGACGGTGAACCTGCTGGGCGGTGAGCTCCACCGGCGCCCGGCCGAGCACGAACAGCACCGCCGCATCCGCATCTGAGCAGATGGCAGTGAACGGGTTCTGAAGCTTCATGGCGTCAATCTTGACACGCTTGTGTCAGTTTTGAAACAGCTACACCGCCGAGTCGGAGCCGGCGACGTAGAAGCGCTGGTGGTTGACAAACTCGTCCATGCCCAGCGGGCCGAGCTCGCGGCCCAGGCCGGACGCCTTCACGCCGCCGAACGGCAGCTCGGCGCCGCGGGCCTGCGGGATGTTCACGTGGATCATGCCGGTGTCGATCTTCGCGGCGACCTTCTTGGCGCGCTCGGCGTCCTCGGACATCACGGCGCCGCCGAGGCCGTAGCGGGAATCGTTGGCCAGCTCGATCGCTTCCTCCTCGGAGGACACCTTGTACACCTCGGCCACGGGCCCGAAGAACTCCTCGTAGTAGGAGTCGGAGCCGACCGGGATGTCGGTGATCACGGCCGGGGTGATGTAGGCGCCCTTGCCGGTGACCTCGCCGCCGACGCGCAGGTTCGCGCCGTCCTCCACGGCCAGGCGCAGCTGCTGCGCGAGTAGCTCCGCGGCGTCGCGGGAGGACAGCGGGTAGAACTCGTTGCCGTCGCCGGGGTTGAGCGGGTCGCCCTCGCTATACGACGACGCAAGGTCCACCAACGCCTGCACAAACTCGTCGTAAATGTCCTCCATGACGATCATGCGCTTGTTCGACGTGCAGGCCTGGCCCACGTTGCCGATGCGCTTGTTCCACGCGGTCTCCGCGGCGGCCTTGACATCGGAAGCATCCAGCACGACGTACGCGTCGGTGCCGCCGAGCTCGAGCACGCACTTCTTCAGCGCCTGGCCGGCCTGGGAGGCGATGGTGCGGCCGGCGCGCTCGGAGCCGGTCAGGGACACGCCCTGGACGCGGTCGTCGTTGATCAGCGTGGAGACCTGCGAGTGCTTGGCGTACAGGTTCGTGTACAGGCCCTTCGGCGCGCCCGCCTCGTCGAAGATCTTGGCAATCGCGGCGGCGGAGCGGGGGCAGATCTCGGCGTGCTTGACCATCACCACGTTGCCGGCCATCAGCGCCGGCGCTGCGAAGCGTGCGACCTGGTAGTACGGAAAGTTCCACGGCATGATGCCCAGGATCACGCCGAGCGGGACCTTGCGCATCACGGAGGTGCCGCCGCGCTGGTTCGGGATCTCCTCGTCGGCGCCGAACTCCGCGCCGTTGTCGGCGTAGTAGTTAAAGATCTCGACGACGTCGTTGATCTCGCCGTCGCCCTCCTTGACCGACTTGCCCATCTCTTCTGCGATGATGCGGGTCAGCTCGGCGCGTTGCTCGTCGAAAAGCTTCGCAACCTTGCGCAGCACCTCGGCGCGCTCGGAGAAGCTCTTCTCGCGCCACTGCTTGAACGTGTCGTTTGCGGTGGTCAGCGCGGTCTCGAGCGCGTCGTCGGTGATGAAGTCGAAGGACTCGACGATCTCGTTGTTCTTCGGGTTTTGTACGCGGTATTTAGTAGACATGCGGCCCATCGTAGGAGCGTGGCGTGAGGCTCGCCACAAAATTTTTCTCCCGCGAAAGGCGCTCCATGGCCTGCGCAAACGCCTCGATCTCCTCGCGCGTGGCGTAAATCGTCTCGCGGCACGAGTACGTGCGGTCCGCGCGCCGCTGCCAGCGGGTGAACCAGATTTCGCCGGGCGCGCCGTCGGGAAGCAAAAGCATCTGCTTCTCGACGCTCCGTCGCTCCCGCACCGGCATCCCCTCAACGCAGAATGTCCACGCGAGTCGGGTGCGCGGGGCGCGGCAGGTGGGTGCGGCCAGTGTTGTCGTCATTGGTGGGGACCCTTCTTGCGGGCGCCTTTTCGGCGTGCCCGCATCGATGGCGGCACACTCCAGCCCCGGTGACTAGGCGGGATTGCCGCGGCGGGTGCCGGCGGCTATTGCCGCGCGACCCGGCCCGGTGACTAGGCGGGCCCGGCGTGCGGCGGAGTGTGAGACGAGAGGTTCGTCTTCCCCAACGGCCTCTGATTTCTCTTGGCCGATATTGCTTCACACAAGTTCGCTAGAGCAACCCTCAACCACTGGTTGATACCCCTGCTTGCTCGAGCTTCGGTTGAGGTTGAGGGGTCGGCGGTGTGCGTGTCCGTGCGTCCGGCCCCTCGTGCCGTCGCGATCGCAAATGCCGATATCGGCGTTTACGCCTTCCGAGATGCGGCGACCTGGGCTTTTGCGGAGCCGTTACGGGTAAACGCCGATATCGTCGTTTAGCACCCCGCCCTACAGCAGCCGCACCGCCAGCACGCCGAGGAAGATCACCACCAGGCCGGCCAGGCGCGTCGCCGTCAGCGGGTTCTTCCGCGCCCCGAACGCCCCGCGCGCCTCCAGCGCCTGGCCGGCCGCGATCGTGCCCGCGTTGAACGCGATCACGGTGGTGGCTGTGCCAAGCAGCGGCGCCAGGGTCGCGCCCGAGATGACAAACGTCGCGCCGACCAGGCCGCCGAGCCACATCCACCACGGCCCCGGCTCAGGACGCCGCGCGAGCTGGCGAGGGCTGGTCACCAGCGCCGCCACCAGCAGCAACACCGCGCCGACCGCGAGGTTGATCTCGCCGGCGTGCAGCGACGACCCGACGATGCCGCCCATGTAGCCGTTCACCGAAGTCTGGATGGCGGTACACACGCCGACGAGCACGCCGAGCACGCGGAAGATCGCCAGCTCGAGGCCCTCGGCGTCGCCTTCCAGCACCGGCCGCTTGCCCGCCCGCAGCACCACCACGATCCCGGCGAAGACCACCGCCGCCCCCAAAACGCGCATCCAGGACACCGGCATCGCGGGCGCGCCGAACAGCCCGAACCGGTCCACGAGCAGCCCCATCACCACCTGCCCCAGAATCGGCAGGACCACTGTCTCCAGCGCACCGAGGCGGGGGAACAGCAGGATGTTGCCCAGCACGAAGCACACGCCCATGACGCCGCCGAGCCAGCCCCACCAGGGCACGTCGGCAGAAAACTGCGGCACCGGGTTCCCGCGCAGCACCGTCGTCGCCACCACCGCGAAAAACAGCGCCGAGCTAAACGAGATCAGCGCCGGCACCACCGGCTTATTCCCCACGCTCGCGCGCAGGCGGGAGTTCGCCGCGGTCTGGATCGGAATCAGCCCGCCTACCGCGAGCGCCACAAGCAACAGCATGCGCCGATCTTCTCACGCCGAGCGCGCGGCCATTTACCTAGCCCGCAGCGGTAGCTATTTCAACCCGTAGGCGCGGTAGAGGGCGGCGATGAACTCCTCGTGGGTGATGTCGCCGTCGACGGCGGCGAGCTCGTCGCGCACGTCCTTGCGCGTCGGCGCGGAGATCAGCGTCGGGTTGGCGTTGCGCTGCCGGTACGAAACGGGCGGAAGCTTGCCGCCCACCCGGTGCTTCATCCGCGTGAAATAGCTATCCACGGGCGCGAGCGCCTCCACGCCCGGCACCGACCAATCCAGCCAGTACGCGGCCACACCCAGCGCAATCCCGAGCAGCGCGGACACCGCCAGGCCCACCGACTGCCAGCCAAGGTCGTAGAAGAGCTGCACGCTTATCGACGACACTATCGCCGGGACCACGTACAACTGGCGGTCAATGAGAATGTTGGGAATCTGCCCGATCATCATCTCGCGGATGACCATGCCACCGGTGGCGGTGAGGACGCCCATGAGGATGCAGCCGAACCACGTGACGTCGGCACGCAGTGCTGTGACCGTGCCCGTGACCGCCCATACGCCCACGATGACCATGTCGCCGTGGAAGCGGAACAGCTCCCACGCACGACCGCCGATGGACAGCGCGAACGCCACCAGCGAGCCGACCAGCGCCGTGCCGATGTACCACGGGTTCTGCAGCGCGGACGCCGGGGTGGAGCCGATCAGGGCGTCGCGGATCATGCCGCCCGCCATGCCGGAGATGATGGAGATGAGCATGAAGCCGACGGCGTCGAAACGCATGCGCCGGGCCACGAGCCCGCCCATGAGCGCGTTCAGGAACACGCCGAGCAGGTCCATCACGGCGAATGAGAATCCGACGGCGGTGAACACGTTGTCGAAGTACATGCGCGCCATCGTAAAGGGGTTCGCGCCGGGGTGGGGCCGGTTTAGGTTTTCGCCTCCGTGCGCTGCTGCACCTCGTTCTGCAGCATCACGCGCAGCGCCTGGATCAGCTGCTCGTCCGAGGCGTCCTCCAACGCGTTGCGCACGTCCTCGCCGGACTTGACCGGCTGGCGCGAATCGGTGTCCACGCCGAGCGCCTCGCCGATCTTCTCCTCCAGCGGGCGCTCGATGCGCTTGGTCTGGAACGCCGAGAGCTTGTCGCCGCCGAAGTACACCGCGATCGCGAACAGCGGCGCGGCGATCGCGGCGGCCAGCATGCCCTCCCACACCAGGTCGAAGCGGTTGAGCACCAGCATGATCACCGACGCGGCGATCGCCGGGAACACCGTCATCTTCTCACTGGTAAACAGCGACGGCACCTGCCGAAGCGCGATGTCGCGAGCCAGCGTGCCGCCGGTCGCGGTGATCACGGCGAGCAGCACGCACGGCACCCAGCTCAGCTCGGCATTGAGCGCCTTGATCGTGCCGCCGACCGCCCACACGCCGATGGTGACCACGTCCGCATAGAACCGGAAGTTCTCCCAGAGCTTGCCGCGCAGGGGCGCAAAGTACGCGATCAGTCCGCCGATGGTGGCGGTGATCAGGTAGCCGGGGTTGGTCAGGGCGGCGGCGGGGCCGTCGTTAAGTATGGCGTCGCGCATGAGGCCGCCGCTCAGCGACGAAATCAACGCCACAAACGCGAACCCCACAATGTCGAAGTTCATCCGCTTGGCCACAGTCCCGCCGATCGTGGCCGCCAACAACACACCGGTGTATTCAAGGACAAAGTAGAGGTTGCCCACGTCATCAGAGAAGTCCATGGACGCCAAGGCTAGCTGGCGGGTGGGGTCGACGGCTGGGTGGTCGGTGGGTGGCCGGTGTGGGGTTGCTCCACATGCCATAAACCGGCTACCTAGGACCGGTTACCAGCCGAATTTTCGCAGGGTAGCCGGTCCTAGGTAGCCGGTTTTACGGGGCGGGAGGCGCGCCCCTAGCCCAGGCGCTCGACGGCGTCGACGACGAGGTCCCAGAACCGGTCCACGTCCAGGCGCGTCGCCACGGAGGTGTTGCAGGCCGGGTCTGCAGAGGAGGCGGACGCACCGGCGCCCCCACCCGGCACACCCGACGCGAGCGCCGCGCCGAACGCGCGCAGGTCCGCCACGGTCCGCCCGCGCGTCAGCGTGCCGGCAAGCTCCACCGACACCGGCACGGGCACGGTCTCGACAATCGACGGGTCGATGACATACGCCACCGCGCACGGGTCGTGCACGGGCGGGTTGTCAAAGCCCTGGGCGTCCTTGTAGTTGGCACGAAACGCGTCTACAAGCGCGGCCAGGAAGTCGCCGCTCGCGGTGCCCAACGCGCGGAAACGGTCCTGCACTGCAGGCGTCGCTAAGGCTTGGTGCGTGAGATCCAGCCCGACCATGACCACCGGCCAGTCCTCGCCGAACACGATCGCGGCGGCTTCCGGGTCGACGGCGATGTTGAACTCCGCGGACGGCGAGTAGTTGCCGGCCCCGTACGCGCCGCCCATCAGCACGACCTCGCGCACCCTGGACACAATCCGCGGCTCCAGGCGCGCCGCCAATGCGATGTTGGTCAACGGCCCGGTGGGCACCAGCGTCACGGTCCCCGGCTCCTCGCGCATCAGCGTATCGACGATCCACTGCACCGCCCCGATCTCCCCCACCGGAACAGCAGGTTCCGGCAGGTCGAAGCCGTGGATTTCCATGCCGGTGTCGCCGTGGATGTCTTCGGCCGTGATGACGTCGTTAAGCAAAGGGCGCGTCACCCCGCGGTAAACGGGGACGTCCTTGAGACCGGCGACCGTAAGCACCTGCTGCGCGTTGCGCGTGACGTGGTCGATGGTGTGGTTGCCGCCGACGGTGGTCAGGCCGAGTAGCTCGATGCCCGGGTTGCCGGCGGCGAGCAGGATGGCGACGGCGTCGTCGTGGCCGGGGTCGCAGTCCAGGATGATTTTACGCACGGGCAGCCATATCCTCCGCGGCGATCGTGTCCGGCACCGACGACGGCTTCGGGATGAGGAAGGACGCCGCGAACGCGCAGCCCAGCAGGATCGCGCCGGCGATCATGCCCGCGCGGTAGCTGCCGCCGGTGGCGGTGAACACGGCGAAGATGATGGTGAACGACAGGCCGGCGCCCAGGTTGAACGCGCCGCCGTTGAGGCCCGGCAGGTAGCCCTGGTTGTGCTTCGGCGCCAGCACGACGCCGAGCGAGCCGAGCATGATGTTGCTCATGCCGGCGTACGTGATGCCGGCGAGGATGGACATGGCCAGAAGCATCGCGTGGGTGGCGTTGCCGACTACGACGGTGCCGAACAGCACGGACAGCGCCGCGCCGGCGATGCCGATCTGCAGGATGATCTTGTAGCCCACGCGGCCCGCGAGCCAGCCGGAGATCGGGCCCATGGCCAGGCCGGCCAGGGCGTACGGGGTCAGCGTCCACCAGGACACGACGCCGGCGGACATGCCCGGGCCGGCCGTCGGGTCCTGCGCGAGGTTGGGCACCAGGCCGTTCATCACCGCGAACACGCCGGTCATGGTCAGCGTGGTGGTGAGCAGCAGCGCCCAGGTGCGGCGCTGCGACAGCAGGTCGGTGGACATCAGCGGATGAGGGCTGGACTTCTCAGTGCGCCAGAACCACACCAGCGACGCGCCGCCGACGACCAGAAGCAGGATCACCATGAACCAGTTCGCCGCGGCCAGCTCGCCGGCCATGTTCAGGGCGGTCAGCACCAGGCCGACGCCGACAACCAGGCCGACAACGCCCTTCCAGTCCATGGGCTGGAGCTGATCGGACTTGGTCTCTTCCACGCCGTACTGCACAGCGAACACGGCGATCAGCGCGGCGGCGCCGATGACCCAGAAGAGGGAGCGGAAACCGAAGGCGTCGGTAAGCCAGCCGCCCAGAATCGCGTCGATGCCCGCGATGCCGCCGTTGACCGAGGTGAGGATGCCCACCAGGAACGCGAACTGCTTCTCCTCGCGCACCGCCTGACGCAGCATCACGGACGTCAGCGCCACGGTCGGGCCGGAAACGCCCTGGATCACGCGGCCGATGAACAGCATGGTCACGTTGGTGGCCAGCGCCGCGACGACGGAACCGATGACCGTGACGATCATCATCCACACCAGCACCTTGCGGCGCCCAATCAAGTCACCCCAGCGCGGCATGAACAGCGCAAACACAGCCGCCGCGGTGAAGAACGCCGTCTGCGTCATGCCGATCTGCGCGGTGGTGGCGTTGAGGTCCATTTCCATCGTGTGCAGCGCCGGCGCGAGCATGGAGGCGTTGAGCTGGAACGCGAAGACGGCGACCAGCAGCGCCGTCATCAGGGGCACGACCTGATTGGTCGGCAGCTTCTGCCCCGCTGCTGGTAGCGGGGTGTTTGTCGTAGTCATGCGTGCAGTTTAAAACACTGCGCGCCGCGCGCCTACACGAAAAAGGCGGCGGCTACACCCGAAATGCGGGGGCATTTTGCCTATCGACGCCCACCTGGCCGCCGCACCCTACCCCCGGCTCGTCTGCGGGCGAGCTATGTGTCCGATTGAGTCGCGTCGCACTAAACCTGAATTCGCCGAAGGGCGCGCACCCGTCCGCCCTGGGAAAACTCGCGCGACTCGCATCAAGCGCCCGCGCGGAATTCAGGTTTTCGGCTACACGACTTTTTCGCGTACCTCCCTGGAGGTTTGCGGCCGCCCTACCCCAGCGCCTCCCACAGCGCAGTGTTGGTCTCCTGCCACAACGGCTTGGCCCAGTCGCCGAACTCGCGGTCCGTCAGCACCACGCACGCCTGCCCGCCCGCGACCCACAGGTACGTCCCGGCCATGCCGAAGTGCCCGACGGTGTCCGCGGGCATGCCGTCGCCGGTCCAGTGCGGCGCCTTCTCGCCCTTGATCTCAAACCCGAGGCCCCACTGGCACGGCTTCTGCATGCCGTAACCAGGCACAACGCCGCGCAGGTCGCCGAACTGGTTAGAAAAGGCCTCGCCAAGCGTCGACGGGTCCAGAAGACGCGGCGAGAGGAGCTCGGAGGCGAACGCAGAAAGGTCGCCGACGGTGGACCTCCCGCCGTGGCCGGCCGAGCCGTAGATTTCGGTGGAGTCCATGCCGAGCGGCTCGAAGACCCCCTCGCGGGCGTAGTCCGCAAACGCGATGCCGGTGGTTTCTTCGACGTGGTCGGCCAGGATCTCGTAGCCGGCCGAGGAGTAGATGCGGCGCTCCCCCGATTCCTTCTGCGGCTCGCGGGAGTCGAACCCCACCCCGGCAGCGTGCGCGAGGAGGTGGCGGATGGTGGAGTTGGGGGGACCGGCGGCGTCGTCAAGCTCGAATGCCCCCTCCTCCACCGCGAGGAGCACGGCGTACGCGGAGAGCAGCTTGGTCACGCTCGCGAGTTCGAAGACTTTGTCTTGGTCGCCGAACGTGGCTTCCGTGTCGCCGACGAGGGCCGCCGCGACGTTGTCCACCGGCCAGTTGCTGAAAAACTTCTCGAGCTCCATGCCGCCCACCTTACGTAGAAGCTCGTTTCTTCAGCTGTTCTTCGCCCTGACAGCCGCAACACGCACCTGTTCAAGCTTCCTTCGGTTTTCCGGGGTCAGCATGCTCGGGTCGTTGATAACCGGACGCCTTGGATCCAAAATATCGGAATGAACCAAGTCTGGTATTCCCCGCTCGAACAGATGCAATTTGGATTCGTATGTAAAAGCCCCTCGTGCTGCACTGATCTGCTTGGATTCCGCTAACCATTCGTAGCGAGAATTAGGAACAAGTTGGGATTCAACAGCGCGTTTAACGAGAGCGCAAACCCAATCCGCAAACTGGATGTTGGCCGAGAGCGTGCTATCAATATGCATCGGTGGTTCAATGATTCTCCGCATTTCCTCGAAGTCAGCGGCCCTTCCCAGAATGTGGGCGTACATCTGAGGTAGGCGTTGCTTCCGAGACTTCTCATTAATCTGATCCATCATCACCATCACCGATTGGTCGGCTTTGTCGGCGTGCCGAGCGATCCGATTTAGCGCCTCGTACATTGCAGATTGTTCGCGCCTTTCGAATTCTGCTGGGCCGGTGTTGGTCTGCTTCGGTGTCCCCACTGGCTTCTCATCCACGTAATAAAAAAGGTGCCCGCCCATTCCCCTTAACGAACCGATCAAAGAGTTAAACACCCTCAGATTCTGGGGTCGCTCTTCACACACCCTCGCGTACAAGAGCGATGCACCTTTCTTCTCCCAACGCCCCGGGTCTTGGCCTTCAGGAATCTCGTTTTTGAACAATCTCTTCTTCGCTTCTGCGAAGTACGCCCCGAATACACGCGCTTTGTCCTCTGGAATGATGAACCCGCCATAGCCAAATGCTGGGCTGTCAGCGAACCTTGGATGACTAGGGGAGACAAAGGCGCCAGGTGCCCCTATCTCATCTAGATACGCAAGGAGCACGCGAAACCCCCTTCAGGCGAAGCGCCAGGACATTCGTGCATTCAATACACGAAAACCCACACTAGCGTGTGGGTTTCGGAGTTGCTGCCCGGAGGATTCTTGCGGACGCTCACCTCTGGCTCACATCTGTGAATATACGACGCGCGGGGTACAACGTCAAAGGGTTTCACGCAGAAATTCAAACCGCCCACCCGGCAACGTCGGCAGTCACGAGCCTCAAGCCGGGGACCGGGTGGCGTGCGCCCCACCCGCAGACCCCTAGTAAGCGATCCCTATTACGGCCCATTTTCAGCCATACTCGGGAGGGCTTACTCGGGGTTTGTGTCCTTAGAACGGCAGCGCCGGGAGTGTGAGCCCCGGGACCATGCCTGCCGACACCGCGAACGCCGCCCCAACACCGAGCAGCGCCAGCACCACGGCGACGATGCCGGCGATGGTGCCCGGCGCGACCTCCGAATTCAGGCTCGACGGCGCGGCCGGCGCAGTGCGGTTGATGTCCTTGCCGCAGTCCTCGAAACGCTGCGCGGTGTAGGAGGCGGCGGACTTGACGTAGGCGACCTCGTTGGCGCTGAACGGGGTCTCAAAGGTGGACGGCGCGCCGGTCTTGGAGCTTGTCAGGTCGTCGGCGATGACGGAGCTGGTGGTGTGCTCCTCGACGGGCCACAGCTGCAGATCATCGGTTTGCTTCACCGAGCCCCAGCCGTTCTCGCCGAGCCCGGCGCGCAGCTCGTCCTGTTTCTTCGCCCACAGCGCGAGCGCGTCGGCGCGGGATCCGGAGTGGTAGAGGATGTCGTCGGCGTTAAGGCCGGCGGCCAGGGCAGGCACCTGGTCGGCGTTGTACTCGACGGCGCAGACGCGGGAAAAGCCCGGGTCGACGGGCGCTTCAGGCGCGTCGGCGGCTCCGGCGACGGGCGGAAGTACGGCAGCAACGGCGGCGCAGGCGATAACGCCCGCTGTGAGGGTTTTACGCATGTGGAAAAAGATACCCCGCACGGCACCTCCTTACCAGCCTTTCCACAAACCCCGAGAAACCCGCACCTCGTAGTCCTCGTACTCCGTGCCGGCCACCAGCGCCGCCACGTGCGCGCGCACGAGCTCCTCGGCGTGCTGCCCGGCGCGGTCCAACAGCCCGGACGCGATGGCTTTCTCCCGCGCGTCGGCCTCCCGGCCGGCGATGAACCCGGTGACGTCTTCGACGCGGAGTTGGTTGATGGGGTTCATGGTTTGGTCGTAAACCTTGACGCTGTCGGCGTCGATGTGGGATTCCAGCACCTCCACCTCAGGCAGTTGCACGTTGACTTCCCCGTCGGCTAAACGCACGTCGATAAGCGAGGCGTCCTTGATGCCGGCGGTGACGCGCCCGTCGTACGTGACCAGGAAATTCCGCCCGGTAAACGGCACGCGCACCCCGAGCACCTCGAGGCCTTCCTGGTCGAATTTGCCCACGTCGGAGAAGACGTATTCCTCCACAGAAAGCTGGGCAATATCGCCTAGCGACGCCCCAATGGTCGTCGACGTCACCTCCCCTTCCCGCCAACTGAGCAGCGCCGGGCGGGTCAGCGCCAGCACCAGCGCCACGATGGCCAGCACCGCAACAACCGAGGCGGCGGCACCTGCGAAACCTATGCCGCGGCGGGCGGGCCGGGGAGAAATTTGAAATTCAGTACTCACGCGATTCACCTTACGGGGTGACGAATATGTAATGTGGCTCTCACAATTTGCCGACAACCAGGAAGACCCACCATGACCGGATCAACCAGGACCGACAAGAAACCCGACCATAAGCCTAAAAACCAGGCCCAAAACCAGGCTCAAGACCAAGACGGCATGACTGGCTTTTTGGGCTGGATTGAAAAGATCGGCAACAAGCTGCCGGACCCGTTCTGGCTGTTTGTGATCCTGGCCGGCGTGGTGGCGGTGTCCTCCTGGCTGGCCAACAAGGCGGGCCTGTCCGCCGTGGACCCCGCAACCGGCGAGGAGATCCACGTCGAATCGCTGCTGACCGGCGAGAACATCTCCCGCATGGTCACGGACGCGGTGGAGAACTTCATCGCCTTCCCGCCACTGGGCGTGATCCTGGCGGTGATGCTGGGCGTGGCCGTGGCGGAGCAGACGGGCCTGCTCGCGGCGATGGTCCGCGCGATGGTGGACAAGGTCAGCCCGAAGATGCTCACCTTCATGGTCGCGCTTGCGGGTGTGACCGGTTCGGTGGCCTCGGACGCCATCTACGTGATCATCATCCCGCTGGGCGCGATGGCCTTCCACGCGGTGGGCCGTTCGCCGGTGGTGGGTGCGATGGTGGCGTTCGCGGCGTCGTCGGCAGGCTTTAATGCCTCGCTGATTCTGAATATCACCGACCTGCTGCTCGCCGGCATCTCCACCTCCGCGGCGCAACTTGTCGACGCCGAATACCACGTCTCCCCGCTCGCCAACATCTTCTTTGTCATCCCGTCCGCGGTGGTGCTGTCGCTGATTATTTCGGCGGTGACGGAGCTGTTCGTGGACAAGAAGGCCGAGAACCTTGTCGACCACGACCACATCGACGAGGACGAACTCCAGCTCGACGAGTCCAACCAGCCCGACGACTCCCACCTCACCGACGACGATGACCTGTCGCTCACCCCACTCGAGCGCAAGGGCCTGGCCTGGGCCGGCGTGACCCTCGTTCTGTGCCTGGTGGCCTACTTCGCCCTGCTGTTCATCCCGGGCTCGCCGTTCGCGCGGCCCGAGGAGGGGTTCATGGAGTCGCCTTTGATCCGCGCGATCGCCGTGCCGATCACCGCGATCTTCTTCGCCACCGGCCTGGTCTACGGCCTGATCGTGGGCACGGTGAAAGAGGCCGCGGACGTGCCGAAATTCATGGCCAAGGGCCTGGAGACCCTCCTGCCGATCCTGGTGCTGTTCTTCGCCGTTTCCCAGTTCCTGGCGTGGTTCCAGTGGTCCAACCTGGGCCCCTGGACCGCGATTAAGGGCTCTGAGCTGCTGCAGTCCTGGGACCTGCCCAACGTGGTCCTGTTCGCCGCGTTCGTGCTGATGGTCACGCTGATCAACCTGTTCATCACCTCCGGCTCCGCGCAGTGGGCGCTGATGGCGCCGGTGGTCGTTCCGATGATGATGTACGTGGACGTCTCCCCCGAGGTCACCCAGATGCTCTACCGCATCGGCGACTCGCCGTCGAACATCATCACCCCGATGTCGCCCTACTTCGCCCTGGCGCTGACGTTCCTGCAGAAGTACTACAAGAAGGCCGGCGTGGGCACCCTGATGTCGCTGTCGCTGCCGTACGCCGTGTCCATGCTGGTGGGCTGGTTCATCTTCTTCATGATCTGGTACGCCCTGGGCATTCCGCTCGGCCCCGGCTCCCCGATGGGCTACCAGGTGTAGCTCGGGGGCGGTGAAGGCCCGGTTGCGTCCGCGCAGCCGGGCCCTTTGCTTCTCGACGAGCCTCCGGCTAGAACGCTTGTTCTAATCTCCGACGGTAATGTCCACACCGTGCGCTACTTTCAGGCACAAACCCGACGAGGCCGGAAGGAGCCACCATGACGACGCCATCCCCCATCGAAAACACAACGATCATCCCGCCCCGTGAAGCCAAGGAGTATCTCGCAAAGCGCGATATCGATGCAGACTGCTTTGCCACTGCACTTACCGAGGGCCTCGCGCAGCGACAGAACTGCCAAGTGTTCCACCCCGTGACTGCCCCGGGGTACTACCAGTGGTCCGAGACTAACTTCTCCATCCGAAAGTTCCATTGCGAAAGCAACAACTGGAAAATGGAGAACCCGGACAACCGCCCACTCCTTGTCCACGTTGATAACCAAATTAAGTTCGTCGCAGCCGCTGGCAACTCGGCTACCGGACTCCGAGAAGCTGCACCAGGCTTGGCGCGGAAAAAGGGTATTTCCACTATCCAGTCCGTCAACGCCTCTAACCAGCTGCAGATTGGGCTTGGTGTGTTTACATCTGCAGTGCATTCGCCTGACGCTCGCCACACTCCCCCGCCAGGTGAATGGCTGCTTCTGTACTTTTATGATGAGGAGCACCAGGAACTCCGAAGCGAATTCTCTCGCCCGGCGTCGATCTCCAAAAACGGAGAAGTCGAAGCATGGGACGTTAGAGTTCTGCTCAAACCGATTCATCCGGAATTCGCTATGGCACAGCCAGATCTTTTCGGGACCGAGGACGATGACATTGACTTCACAATCTCACGAGCGAGCGGAAACTAACTCCGCACGCATCTCGCCTTCCCGAATTACAGTCGCTCGACTGCGCCGAGGCCTCACAAAAGCAGAGCTGGCCGCACATCTCGACGTTGCACCAGCAACGCTTTCTCGCTGGGAGAACGAAGGGCCACCGCCTTCCCACACTGAGTTCATCCTCGAGCGCCTCGAAACAGCACTCGGATTCTCCGCCGGATACTTCCTCTCCCCAGAACTCGAAGTTCCCTCGATGGATTCCACGCTCTTTCGGGCCGGCAGCCGCGCGACTCTACGACAGAAGAGCGTCGCAGTCGCATCCGGGGCAAACGCCCGCACGCTCTTGGCATGGCTTCGCCGCAACTTCAACTTCCCAGAACCCAACCTCCCGGACTTGTCTGGGTTCACACCTGCGGAGGCGGCCCGTCACGCGCGAACGATCTGGCAGCTGGGCGATAAGCCAGTTCCAAACTCGGTCCAGCTCGCCGAATCGCTCGGCATCGCCGTCATGGGCCTTCCGCCCTCAGCCTCCGCTGTGGACGCATTTTCCATGTGGGACGGGGAGCAGCCGTTCATCTTCCTAGCCCGGCGCCGCACTCCCGAAGGAGCCCGCTTCGACCTCGCGCACGAGTTGGGCCACCTGCTACTCCACAGCAGCGACGAACCCCGCAGCGGAACACGCGAAGAAGACGAGGCCAACCGGTTCGCCGCCGACTTCCTCATCCCGCCTGGCATAGTTCACGCGCACCTTCGTCTGCACACGAGCCTTGACGACATTCTCCAGCTCAAAACCGCGTTAAAAGTGTCAGCCATGGCCATGCTTCGCGCCGCGTACCAGCACGGCAAACTCAGCGAGCGGGAATACCACTCCCACCTGGCCACCCTCTCCGCGCGCGGTTTCCGCACAGACGAGCCCGGCAGCACACTGCAATATGAACGCTCCCGCGTCTTCGATTACGTGCTTTCCCCCGAAGGTGGCGCCAACATCGAGAGCATCG
The DNA here is from genome assembly GCF_022345915.1 of Corynebacterium sp. ACRQP. NCBI lineage: Bacteria > Bacillati > Actinomycetota > Actinomycetes > Mycobacteriales > Corynebacteriaceae > Corynebacterium > Corynebacterium sp. ACRQP. The sequence goes on from NZ_JAKRMZ010000009.1 coordinate 84,166, forward strand.
CCGACGAAACGCAGCTCCCGCCACAGGACCTGCACGCCCTCATGCTCAGCACCCAACCCCACACGGTCTCAAGCTCGACCTCTACAACGAGTGCCCCAGCCCGCCCGACACTCCGCGTGGTGCGCTGATCAGCGCAACCAGCCACGTGCCCGCTACCGTTTCCTTAAAGGCCGTGAACAAGAGGTGATACGCAGTGGCAGATAGAAACTTGGATGCCCATAGCAGCCACAAACGCGCGCCTCACTCATCGCAAAATGACCCCGCCCGCGGGCACACCACTGACCCCCGCCAAGCAGTGCGCGACGCCCTGGACGAGGAGCTTCGTTCCCGCCCCACCACAATGTGGCAAGCGTTTTGGGACGGCTTCAAGCGCGCTTAGCCCGGGCTGAACAGCAAAATACGTCCACAACCAGTTCGCGGCGGACTTTCTCATCCCGCCTAGTGCAGTTCACGCGCACCTACGCTTGCACCCGAGCCTAGATGACATTCTCCGGCTCAAGACGGCGCTGCGTGTCAGCCATGTCCATGCTTCGCGCCGCCCACCACCACGGAAAGCTCAGCGAGCGCGAGTACCGCTCCCATCTCACTTCCTTGGCCGCCCGCGGTTTCCGAACCAGCGAGCCAGGCAGCACGCTTCAGTACGAGCGCTCCCGCGTCTTCGACTTCGTTCTCTCCAGCGACGGAGGCTCATGCGTCTCGAGCATCGCCGCCGAAACCAAGCTCCCGGAGCAGGACCTGCACGCCCTCATGCTCAGCGCCCAGCCCCACACGATCTCGAACTCTGCTTATTCCACAAGCGCCCCCGCCCGCCCGGCGCTCCGCGTGGTTCGCTAAATGGTCGCATTACAGCTCGACCGCAATGCTTATCGACGAGCTCCCGCCACATCCATAACTCCCCGTCCCCTGAATAATTCCCCTGCGCGACGCCTTGGTACATGCTTAAATGTAGTTGTCATTACCCTTCACAATTCCTGCAAAGGAGACTCCCGTGCCAAACGCTAAGGAGCTGGAGCGCCAGCTGCGCGACTTCCAAAACTTGCTTCCCCAGATCGTCGGCTCGCTGCTTGCCGTCATCACCGCAATCGGCGTGATTGTCGCCGCCGTCAACCCCGGCGGCGGCTCTGGCAGCCTGAATGGCGACAAGACCCCCACACCGTCCCCCTCCGCATCCGCCTCGGCGAAGCCTGGCAACTCAGGTGACTACTCCAAGCCGGAGTTCGCAGACGCAAAGTACCTGCACACCCACCGCAGCAGTGTCAGCAACATGCAGTCCGGTGTTGGAGTGACCTTCGATGGTAAGGATTACCCGAAGTCCATGATCTCGACCAGCGATTGGTTCCAGCCAACCGGCTACTTCGATGTGGACAAGAAGTACTCGACCCTGAACTACACCGCGGCGTGGGCCACCAACATCCCGAACACGGGAGGCGTTGGCGTGGTCGAGGTCTATCTCAATGGCGGTCTCCGCGACCGCGTCATGGTCAAGCCGGGCGAATCCAAGGTTCGCAATGCCGACATTCGCGGCGGTGGCCAAGTGAAGATCGTGATGTACGCCTTGGACAAGGAGGATGACAAGAAGAATGTCGCCTCGAACGGCTTGGCCATCCTCACCCCGACGCTGAAGTAACCCGTAGCGAACCAATACCCCGCCTCACCGAGGCGGGGTATTTGTGTTCGAGCTAGCGGAACCTCACCGCAGCCCCCGAAGCCCTACTTCCCAATCTCCGCCGGCGTGCAAATCGGCGCCTGGCGGATGAACTCCTCCGGCGCGCCCTGCTCGCGCAGCGTCAGACCGTTGTAGCACCCGCGCTGCATCCCGGTCTGCTTCGTGCCGGCAGTCGGGATCACGGCCCACTTGCCGTTGGAATTCTTGAAGTACAGGATCCAGTCTGTCTGGTTCGCACCCGCAATGGCCCACTTGCCGTCGCAGAACATCACGTTGGTCCCGGTGAAGTGCGGCCACTCCGGCACCACCGCGTCAAACGCCTGCGGCGCGCAAGAGCCACCAGCAGCCGCGCCATTGTCCTTCTTGGTCAGCCCCGGGATCGCGAGCGCCGGCACCAGCGAGGACAGTCCCGCGGCCGCCGCCGGGTCCAGCCCTTCGGGCAGCTCCAGCAAGCCCTGCTGCACCGCGAAGTACCCGCCGGCTCCCACTGCGGCCAGCACGCCGAGCGTGATGCCGATAATTGCGCCCGTGCTTAACGACGAACCTTCGGCCTCCCCCGAATCCGCAGACGAACCCGTATCGGTAGTGTTCGCGCCCTCCTCAGCGAAGGTGGCAGGCGCAATAACAGCGGACGTGGTGACGGCGGCGGCGACGCCGAGTGCAAGCATCGGTTTCTTCATGCCCGCCACTTTATCGCGTTATACCCGTCACTTCGAGGGGAACAGCGCAATTCCCCACACCCCGAGTGCGACGGTGGCCGCCACGAGCACCCACCACAGCGCCCCACGCGGCCGCGAGAACCATTTATCCGCAGCCAGCCAAACGACGCTCGGCACGACCAGCGCCAGCCCCAGAAACGTCAGTGCCCGCCAGTCGTCGAGACGGTTCGCCGACAACAGGCACACCACGCCGAAGCCCGCGAGCCCCCACGCGACGGCGTTTGCTCGGAATCCACCTACCGGAATCAACATGCCCGCCACCCTACCCAAACACCGGCCACATAACCACGCCTAAAAACACCACTCAACCTGCCGATTTGGGCAAGTCGAACATCCCGCGCTATTGTTACATCTCGTTGCACAGCGCAAGCAACGGCAACATATTCCTCCATAGCTCAGTTGGCAGAGCATTCGACTGTTAATCGAAGGGTCACTGGTTCGAGCCCAGTTGGAGGAGCAAATACCTAACATCCCCTCACCAGACGGATTGTCTGGTGAGGGGATGTTTTCTGGGTTAAACGACAAAAAGTGTGTCTGGCTCGGCGTGTCGTGGGGGTTAGATTTGGCCTTTTTGGATGCCGATTGAGTGGGTGTAGTCGGTGTCGATAGCGTTGTCGTAGAGGGCTGGTCGT